>NZ_JAXIXE010000050.1:0-162440 GCF_036305205.1 Megasphaera massiliensis | reverse complement strand
GCGATGATTGAACGCTGGATCAATGAACTGCCTCGAAAAATCTTTGCTTACGAAGATGCTGAATCTAAATTTCAGGCCGAATTGTCTCGAGTGTCCTAATTGGTATTGCAATTAACCATTTTTTCTGCGGTCTTGAAAAAATGGTTCTCTGTCAGCCATTCTCGATTTCCCGTTTCCAAGGCTTCTTTCAATTCCTTGACACAGATATTTTCCATCTGAATCGTCTCCATGGTCGTCGTCATGTACTTCGTTTCTTCGTACAGGTAGTTGTCCCATTCTTCTTTTACGACGGCATCTTTTAAGGCAAAGAGCAGGTCTTCCGACTCCTGCTGTATCGCCAGTAATTCAGTCCAATGGGCGTATTCTTCTTCCGTCAGGACGAACTCGCCGTACATATCCGTTTCTAATTGTTCCTGGGAACAGACGATGGGTTTGGCATAGTCTCTTCCCGTCTCGCGGTCATAGACGTGGAGCTCACGGTTTTCTCCATTGACAGTAACACGCATGGTGTACACCTCCGCTTGAGTTTAATCAAAGTAAATACAAGTTCTATTATACAGGATTTTAAGGCCGCGTCAAAGGGATTTTTGCAAACAAAAAAGAACCGACACAGTCGGCCTGAGCCTCACTGCGGCAGTTCTTTTCTTCACGTATTTACGCTTCTACAGGGTATACGCTGACTTTGCGGTTGTATTTACCAGCGCGTTCGAACGCAACTTTGCCTGCAGCCGTAGCAAATAACGTATCATCTTTGCCGATGCCTACGTTAGTGCCCGGATGGAAGTGCGTACCACGCTGGCGAACGATGATGTTGCCGGCTTTAACGATGACGCCGTCATGGCATTTTACGCCAAGGCGTTTCGATTCGCTGTCACGACCGTTACGCGTGGAGCCTGTCCCTTTTTTATGAGCGAAAAGCTGTAAGTTGAAATTGAACATTCCGTCCACCTCCTGACATCTATAAGTCGAGTACGACGTATTCTCCATACTGTCGCACCATTTCCTGCAATCCTCTTGCCATAGTCCCTAAGATAATCTCTGACGCTTCAGAGGGCTCAGGAACCGTTACCGATAAGAATCCTTCGTTTACTTCATAGGGTACGTCCTTCGAAGCATACTCCATGAGACCCAACAAAGCAGTCTGTGACAGTGCCGATACGGCGGCACAGACAATATCGCTTCCTTCTTCCGCATAATCGGCATGGCCGCTTATGGTAAATCCCGTATAGCGATATTCCTTATCTCGATGCATCGTAATGGTAATCATTAGCCTTCGATTTTTTCGATAGAAACTTTCGTGAAAGGCTGACGATGGCCCTGACGACGACGGTAGTTAGATTTTGCTTTGTATTTGAAAACAAGGATTTTCTTTTCTTTACCCTGAGCCAATACTTTTGCCGTTACTTTAGCGCCTTCGACAACGGGAGCACCTACTTTAACATCACCGTCGTTGACGACTGCCAATACCTGGTCGAATACGACATTGGAATCAACATCAGCATCCAACTTTTCGACAAAGATGTTGTCGCCTTCCTGGACACGATACTGTTTTCCGCCTGTTTTAATAATAGCGTACATGAGTGACACCTCCTCATCAATATACTCGCTGGATACGGCGTTCCCTAAAAGGACGCTTACAAGCCTCTCCACGCGGCTTATCCATAGCCACTTATGCTACGACTCATCTACTATATCATGAATTATCGGGACTGTCAATATAAACGCCCTTGGAAACTTACAAAACAGCCTTTGTCCCGGACAGACAATATCCCCGTCACGGCCGAGCCGATAACGGGGATATTCGAAAGAAACGGGATTAGTTTCCGTTGTGATTAAAGTAGTCCGCTAACCCTTTTACAATGCTTTCGGCAAAGTTCTGCTGTTGTGCCTCTGTATTGAGGGCCTGTTCTTCACTCGGATTGGAGATGAAGCCCAGTTCGAGGAGCGTCGCCGGCATGTTGGTATGCAGGAGGACGTAGAAGTTGGCCGTCTTGACACCGCGGTCCGAGAAGTTCGTCGCCTTCATGTTCTGCTGGTGAATGTAGTTGGCCAGGCCGTAATCATAAGGCGTCTTGCTGTTGTAATAGGCCGTGACACCGCCGGCAGACGGTGAATCGAAGGAATCGATGTGAATGCTGATGAATACGTCAGCCTTGGCGGCATTGCCAATATTGCTGCGGGCCTGCAGTTCTTCTACGGCACCGTCATACGGAGCGTAAACGTCAACGTCAGTCGTACGGGTCATGACGACGTTGGCACCGGCTGCATTCAACAAGGAAGCAACCTTCTTAGAAATGGCCAGGGTAATGTCTTTTTCCTTCGAAAAAGCACCGACAGCACCGGAGTCTGAGCCGCCATGACCGGGATCGATGGCAATGGTCTTACCCTGAAGCCCTTTGGTCAGGCTGTAAGACTGGCTGCTGGCGTAGACAGGAACGGTCGTAGCCGATGGTTTAGCCGGAGTCGTCGTCTTTGTCGGTGATTTCCAGGTCGAAGACGGCTTTACCGCCGGTTTGGACGTGGTCTTACTGTTCTTGTCGGTACTCCACTGACTCCACTGTTTAACCTTACCGGACTTATCGTTTATGTCGATGACGACACGGCTTGACCCCTTCGCGCCCGTCGCCCCGGGAAGGGTAAAGACTTTGACGTCGTTCTTGGTCACCGCCTGGGGCACCTTGATGGTGACATCCGTACCGGCTGAGCGCGACGACAGTTTCACGCGGGATATGACGTTACTATTAGGTTTGTAGGTTTTATCTACCTTCTTACCGATGCTGGTATTGGGCAAGGTTACAAAAACATACTCGCCAGAGTTATCGATGTAAAGTTTGGGATTTACCTTGCCGCTGACATCGAGAACGGTCCGGACAAAAGGCGTATTGGCATCGTTTCGCGTTGCCGTCCGCACATTGGTAATTTCCGTTTTCGCCGCTGCATGAGCTGATACCATCGGGATCAGACAGATGAGCATGATAAGCGGAAGCATCCATATTTTTTTAAGCACGCTATCTTCTCCTTTACGATCCTAAACTGTTAACTTATTTATTATCCCACGAATAGCCGAAAAAGTCCATATTGGAGTGCAAATAAGTCAAATAGCCACTCTTTTTTAACTCCATTTTAGGATAAATCTCAAATTTTCAGCGATTCCGTCACATCGACTCATGGTGATAACGTTTCAAGGTAATTACACACCGTATCTTCACAACGTCCCCCATTCACGATTAGTGAAGTATAACGAATATGTAAGAATTTTGATATCTCGTTACGAGTATTTATACTTATACTTTAGAATATTGTTTTTGCAAACCACCTCCCCCTATGCGAAAGAGGACTGCCAATTGACAGTCCTCTTTCGTGTTTTATCTATGCAGGGGAGGATGACTCTTAGAATAAGAAGTTGATTTCTACATCCGTGAATTCATCGGGATCGTCCGAGCCGTGTTTAGCTTTAGTGCCAAAGGTCTGAGCAGCTGTGAGGACGACGTTTTTCGCTAAGGTGTAGTCGATGCCGACACCCCAAGACTTGACGTTGTCGAGGACGCTGTCATCGCGCCAAGAGTTCGTCGCACCGCCGAGGAGGGCGCCTTTATCAGAGTTGAGGTATTCAACCCAAGCATCCCACGTACCTTTCGTATCGCTGTCAGCCGAACCGTAAGTCAATTTGCCGACCCATACTTCCGGATCCTTCGTATATCCATCGCTGAGCTGAGCACTGTTGCTGTTGATCTTTTCATAGTTGGCCAAGGCGTTCCACTTGCCAAAATTCAAGCTGGCATAAGCGCCCCAGAGATCATCGGCTGCAAAGTAATCGCCTGTATTGGTGCCGCCGCTGACGGAGAAGTCATTGTAATAAGCACCGATAGCAGAACCTGCCGAGCTGCCGCCGCCGAAGATGCCTTCTAAGACGCCGTAGCCGGTCTTGACACCGTCCAGGCCGTCATCGTCGGAACCTGCAATGTCGCCGGCTTTAAACTTACCATAGCCGCCGGTTACCGCAAAGTGGTCGCCGGAATAGGACAATTCAGCGCGGTCGAAGACGTCGCCGTACTGGAAGCCGTAGGCATGATCACCGCCGAGGACGTACGTATCGGTACGGCCGACGCTGAGGTTCCACGTATTGCCTCCGAAGTTGTAGTCCACTTTGGCATTATCCGTGAAGATATCGTTGTTGCTGTCAGCTGCACCGTTATCGGCAAAGTTAAGGTCGTTGGTGCTGATACCGTAGGTTACCGTCGTACGGTCATTGACCTGTGCATTGGCGCGAATACGAACGCGGTAATCCCAAGAGGAATCATTGCGGTAGCCGGCGCCATCGTTGCCGTTGGCAGAGCCACGGCTCTGGTGCTGGAAGCGGACACGAGCATCACCGGTCAATTTGACATTGCCGACGCGGTTTTCAAGAGCACTGACGCGAACGCCGAGGTTGTTGAGTTCGTCAGCGAATTCATCAGCCAATTTGTTGATGAGAGCCCGCTGTTCAACAGAAGCCTTATCCATGTGGGCCATGGCTTTAGCGACCATTTCGGCAGCTTCATAACGGGTAATGTTGCGCTGACCCTGGAAGTGTTCGCCGTCGACACCCTGGATGATGCCGGCATCAGCCAATTCTACGACAGATTTATACGCCCAGCTGTCAGACGGTACATCGACGAAGGGATTGGCTGCAAAGGCGCTGGCAGCACCGACAGCCATCATAACGGCTAAGGTTGTTGTGATTTTCTTTTTCATTATGTATACCTTCTTTCTTGGTTTTCAAGCCAGAAATGACAGGTTATACAGATCATCTTCATTCGCTGCAATCGAGTGTTCCTAATTTCCTCTCACCTAAAACAAAGATATTATCTGCCTTTTCCTTTCATCTCAAGGCTTGTTACAATGAGTACATACTCATTATAGTATTTTGTGATATTGGTTGTCAATATCTAATTTATTGTATACCTTTTACATCCACAATAGTCATAAAACCCGCCGCACAGCCATTGGAAAAAAATCCCGACAAAAAAGGCCCTGCAAAAAGATGCAGGACCTTTGTGATAAATCTCCTTATTCAGCTGTCGGAGGTTTGTATTTCGGCGACATGGGATTCGTTTGAGGCGTAAGGTTCTTCATGCGGCCCAACTGATCGCTCTTATCGGAGAAATAGGTATGTAAGGTAAATTCTGCCATTTCCGACAGCGGTTCATCGAGGAATACTTCATAGAGTTCGGCGATTTCCGGATTCTGCCAGCTGGCCTTGACGTCCGTATCGGCATCGCTCTGATACAAAGACGCCGTCCGGGCTTCTTGTACCTTTTTGATTTGAGGCATCTTGACTTTCGGCTGACCGCCGCCGCCGATGCAGCCGCCGGGGCAGGCCATGATTTCAATGAAGGAATAGTCTTCAAAGGCATCTTCCTTGATGAGTTCGTCGATAAAGGCCCTGGCATTGGCAAGGCCGCTGATAGCTGCGACGTGGATGACGAAGTGACCGAAGATAACCGTCGCTTTCTTGACGCCCTGCAGGCCTCGTACCGGTTCAAAGGGGATGAAGTCCTTCGGTGCCGGACGGCCGGTGAACATATGATAAGCCGTGCGGATGGCCGCTTCCATAACGCCGCCGGAGTTGCCGAAAATACGACCGCCACCGGACGAAGACCCAAAGGTCTTATCGAAATGGCTGTTTTCCAAAGCATCGAAGTCGATGTTTTCTTCCTGGATCCATTTCGCCAATTCCCGCGTGGTGATACAGATATCGGTATCGCGGATTTCCGGTTCATCCCAGAACAGGCCGGCAGCGCTCAGCTGAGGACGGCGGATTTCAGATTTCTTCGCCGTACACGGCGTAACGCAGACATTGACGATTTTCTTGGGATCGATATTTTTCTGCTGGGCAAAATACGTCTTGATGATCGGGCTCAAGATGCTGATTGGGCTCTTCGTCGACGACAGATGAGGAATGAGGTCCGGATAGAACGTTTCCGCAAATTCGACCCAGGCCGGGCAGCAGCTGGTGAACTGCGGGATAGGAATTTCTTCAGACTGCAGACGGTGCAGGAGCTCCATCGCTTCTTCCATGATGGTCATATCGGCACCAAAATCGGTATCAAAGACGTAGTCTGCACCGAGGGCGCGAAGGGCCGATACCATTTTTCCTTCGACGAAGCTGCCCGGTTCCATGCCAAAGGCTTCCCCGAGGCCGACGCGAACGGCAGGAGCCGTCTGAAAAATAACGATCTTATCCGGATCGTTCAGAGCTTCCTTGACCCGGCCGACGTCATTGACTTCGTTAATGGCATCAAAGGGGCAGGCTGTCGCACACTGGCCGCAATGAACGCAAATCGGCAGATCGCCGGTACTGGACAGGGAGTAATAGTCGAGTACGGTCTGCGTGTCGGCACAGGCTCTGCGGCATAAGGTACAGTTCTTACACTTAGTCACGTCGAACTGAACGGCACAGTTATGTTCATCAATGGGGACGCGGCGGTCGATGTTTTCAAAGCGGGAATGAAATTCAGGCATGGCGAATACTCCTTTTCGGTCTGAAATTTAAAATGCTGGGTATGATGTTGGCAGCGCCAAGAACTATGTAACATTTTATCACAAACTTTGTTACTTATAGGATAATACAAACCAGCATAAATTTCCATTGCTTTTAGAGAATTCGAGCCCCTTTTTTGCCATATTTCCTATGCTTTTTTATCATGTTTAAAAAATTACGGTTACTCCCCTTTTAAATCTTCTAATTCACACCATCTTTCCGTCAAAGCATCTACTTTCTCTTGCGTTTCCTTTTGATCGGCCAAGAGAGTTTCCACTTGTTCGTAATTACTGCCGGCGGCGGCGATAGCCGCGTTGATTCCTTTGAGCATGGCCTCATAACGAGGCAGTTCTTCCGTAATTTTCTTCAACTCTTCTTCTTGGCGCTGCGTCAGTCCGGCCTTAATCTGTACCGCTTTTATATTCGTTTTAGTAATAGAAGGTCCAGAGGCTTTTTCACTTTTCTTTTCTTGGTGATGGCTGTATTTTTCTTCCAAGTATTCACTATAATCGCCGTAAAATCGTTCCCACTGCCCCGCGTGTAATGTGAAAAGTTTATCAACCACCCGATCCAGGAAGTAACGATCGTGAGACACGACGAGGACGACACCTTGAAAAGTATCGAGATAATTTTCAAGGACCGTCAGGGTCGGAATATCGAGGTCATTCGTCGGTTCATCTAATAAGAGCACGTTGGGCTGATCCATGAGCAGGCGCAGTAAATAAAGGCGCCGCCGTTCACCGCCGCTTAACTTGGCAATGAACGTATGCTGCATCTCTTCGGTGAACAGGAATTGGTCGAGGAGGCGCGTTGCCGAAATGCGCTGGCCGAATTGGTTGACCACAAAGTGCCCCCGTTCCTGAATGTAATCGATAACCCGCATCGATTCATCAAAATCGGGAAGCTGCTGGGTAAAGAAGCCAAAACGAACGGTCTGTCCGATAGTAAGGGATCCTTCCGTCGGAACTAATTGGCCGGACAGGACTTTGAGCAGGGTCGACTTGCCGACGCCGTTGGCACCGATAATCCCGATGCGGTCATGTTTAACGACGTGATAATCGACGTGTTGGAACAAGGGCTTGACCGGGTCGTAACCAAAGGCCACATCGTCGATGTCGAGGATGGTTTTCCCCAGGCGGGCTGACGTGTCGAGAAACTCGACTTCACCGATGGGTTTGCCGTTTTCAATAGCACAGAGCTGTTCATACCGTTCTTTTCGGGCCTTCTGCTTCGTCGACCGGGCCTGGGCACCGCGCTGAATCCAGGCTTTTTCCCGACGGATGAGGTTGCGCCGTTTGGCTTCACTGGCTTTATCCCGCTCCAGTCGTTCCTGGCGAAGTTCGAGATACTGGCTGTAATTGCCGGCATACGTATAGACATGCCCTCGGTCGAGTTCGATCATCGAATCGACGACGGTATCGAGAAAATAGCGGTCATGGGTACTGAGCAGGATAGCCGATTTGCTGTCGCGGAGGTATTCTTCCAGCCAAAGGATCGTCTGTTCGTCGAGATGGTTCGTCGGTTCATCCATGATGAGGAGGTCGCAGGGCATAATCAGCGCCCGGGCCAGGCCCAGACGTTTGCGCTGGCCGCCGGACAGGTCGTCAACGGATTTCGTAAGGTCAGAAATCCCCAGTTTGCCGAGGATGATTTTGGCTTTCGACTCCAGTTCCCAGGCCTGCTGGCGGTCCATTTCGGCACTGAGGGAGACGACGGCCCGGTCATCCCCTTTTTGAACGGCCTCTTCGTACTGCCGGAGAAGCTTCATGACCGGCAGATTGCCGTCAAGGACACTCTCAAGGACCGTGTGGCCTTGTACGAACTGCGGTTCCTGGGGCAGATAATGGATGCGCGCCTTGGGATTGAACCACAACGTGCCGCTGTCCATATCGGACAGACCGGCAATGATCTTGAGGAGGGTCGTCTTCCCCGCCCCATTGAGACCGATGAGTCCCAATTTCTGCCCGCTGTCGATGGCGAAGGTCACGTCGTCGAAGAGGACGCGAAGGCCGTATGATTTTTTTACCTGTTCTACTGTCAGTACATTCATTATAATACATCACTTTCTCTATCTGGATTTTACGTTTACACTAGCACAAAGACTGCCAAGATGCAAGCCTTTCGGCCGGCCTTTGACTATATACAAGGCCTGGCAAATGTGATAAAATTAGTTGTTATCGTGATAAATTTCTAGAGAGATAAGGGGTTATTATGGCAAACAAGTTTATCTCGGGCACCTTGATCCTGACCTTGTCCGGTTTTGTCGTCAAAGCCATTGGCAGTATCAACTGGATCATCTTGTCCCGTATTCTCGGCGGTGAAGGCATCGGCATCTATCAGATGGCCTTTCCGATTTACCTCTTGGCACTCGATATTTCCAGTGCCGGCCTTCCCATTGCAATTTCCATTATTACGGCTGAAAAAGTAGCCAAAGAGGATTACTTCGGGGCCCAGCGCATCTTTCACGTATCCCTGTCGATGCTGTGTACGACGGCCTTTGTCCTGAGTGTCCTCATGTTCTTTGGCTCCAGCTTCCTTATCGATGAACATATCATCCGAGAAAGCCGGGCTTACTACTCGCTCATCGCCCTGGCACCGGCCATCTTCTTTACGACGATCATCGCCGGCTATCGCGGCTATCTCCAAGGCTGGCAGCAGATGACGCCGACGGCCTTATCCCAAATTGTGGAACAGTTGGTCCGCGTCGTCGTCATGCTGGGCTTTGCCGCTCTCCTGTTGCCTTACGGCCTCGATTATGCAGCCGGCGGCGCCAGTCTCGGTGCCGGAGCCGGGGGCCTTGCCGCTTGGCTGGTTCTCGTCTATTACTATTATAAACTGAAGCGGTCCCTTCCCGTCGACGGACCTGTTTTCGAACAGGAAAAAATCAAGGATATCTTAAAGCGCCTCGTCGTCCTGGCGATCCCTATTTCCCTGTCGAGCATCATGCTCCCCGTCGTCTCCAACCTCGATCTGCTCATCGTACCGCGGCGGTTAGAAGCTGCCGGCTATGCTACCCATCAGGCAACGGCCCTCTTCGGCTACCTGACGGGCATGTCGGTCCCGCTCATCAACTTGGCCACCATTTTGACAGCCGCCATGGCCATGAGCCTGGTACCGGCTATCAGTCACAGCTTTACCTTGAAAGAGTACGGTGAAATCCGGGAACGGACGGCAACGTCCATGCGCATCGCCTTTTTGGTCACCATCCCCTTCAGTGTCATCCTCTACGTCATGGCAGAACCTATCGTCACCTTCATCTACAACGCCCCGGCCGCAACAGAAGCGACAAGGGCCGTGGCCATCGCCATCTGTTTCTTAGGTCTGCACCAGATTTCAACGGCCATCCTTCAAGGCCTCAAGAAGCCGAAGATTCCGGTCATCAACATGGCCCTGGCCTGTATCGTCAAAGTTCTCTGCAACTGGTTCTTAGTCGCCATCCCGGCCTTTGGCATTACCGGGGCCGCCTATGCCACCGTCGCCGACATCGGCGTTGCGGCCGTCCTCAACATGTGCTTCATCTACCGTGAGATCGGCTACGTCATTGAAGTCAAGGTCATCTTAAAGAACATCGTCTCGGCTGCCGTTATGGGCGTCGCCATGTACTTTATGTACCCTTACCTTTTCAGCCATATCGGCCTCTTCTTGGCCCTCTTCCTATCGTGCATCATCGGATCGGTCATCTACATTGGCGGCATGGTCTTAAGCGGCGGTGTTACCCGTCAAGACGCTGCCAAAATGCCCTTCATTGGACGATTTATTTAACCACAGCAAAAGAGCTGCCCCATGGGGACAGCTCTTTTTTTATGGAAAATTTGAGAAATCAGTTGATAAGCAATACAGAAATAAGATTATTTGCGGTATTTTTCGACGAAGCGGCCCATTCTCTTCAGCGCTTCTTGGATCGTTTCCATGCTGGTTGCATAAGAGATGCGGACAAAGCCTTCACCCTGTTCGCCAAAGGCCGTACCCGGAACGACGGCAACTTTTTCTTCCTGAACCAATTTTTCGCAGAATTCAGAAGACTTCATGCCCGTGCAGCGAATATCCGGGAAGATGTAGAAAGCGCCCTTCGGTTCAAAGACCGGCAGGCCGATGTCGCGCAGGCCTTTATAGATAACTTGGCGGCGGCGGTCGTATTCCTGACGCATAGCTTCTACTTCTTCATCGCAGTCCTTAAGGGCTGTAATCCCACCGAACTGAGCCGTCGTATTGGCGCACATGATGGCATACTGGTGGAGTTTTAAAATCGGTGCTAACCCGTCGCGAGGTGCGCAGATATAGCCGAGACGCATGCCGGTCATAGCATGAGCCTTGGAGAAACCGTTAAATACGATGGTCCGTTCGCGCATGTCCGGTAATTTAGCAAAGGTCGTAAATTTAGCATCGCCGTACATGAGTTCGCAGTAAATTTCGTCAGCCATGACGATGAGATCGTGTTTTTTAACGAATTCAGCAATAGGCATCAATTCTTCGGCCGTCATAACCGTACCGGTCGGGTTGTTCGGATAGCCGATGACCAAAGCTTTCGTCTTCGGCGTAACGACTTTTTCCAGAGCAGCCACGCTCAGTTTAAAATCATCTTCCGGATAAGTCGGTACGAATACGGCTTTCCCGCCTGCTAATTCAACAGCTGCCGGATAAGCTACATAAGCCGGATCAGGAATGAGGACTTCGTCGCCCGGTTCGGTCATAGCCAACAGAGCCATTGCCAAGCCTTCGGAAACGCCGACCGTAACCAAGATTTCATCTTTCGGATCGTACTTGACGCCATAGCGTTTTTCAAAGGTTTCGCTGATGGTTTCACGAAGTTCCATCATGCCAGAGTTGCCGGTATAGCTCGTTTCTTTCGCATCGAGGCTTTTCTTCATCGCATCGATAACTTTGTCCGGGGCCGCAAAATCCGGTTCGCCGATACTGAGGGACAGGACGCCTTCGACCTGGGCTGCAATATCAAAGAATTTGCGAATCCCCGATGGCTTGATAGCCCTAACATTTGCCGCTGTTTTGTCGTTCCAATTCATACTAATACACCGCCTTTTCCTATGATTATTTTTGCACTTTAATATGCATTCTTTACATATATTATATCACTTTTGCAAGAATGATAAAAGGTTTATAACAAAAAAAATACTGTCCTCGTGAGAGGAACAGTATTTTTTCTTATCTATTCGCTTATGGGCTTGTCAAACAGATACTCTTCCCGGCCGACGGCTTTGCCGTTTTTCATATAAACACGGGGAACGCGGCGGGATAAATTGCACATGATTTCATAATTAATCGTACCGCAGACACGGGCGATTTCTTCGATGGAAATGAAGCTGTCGCCTTGCTGACCGAAAAGGACGACTTCGTCTCCGGCGTGAACGTTGGCTTCACCGCTGACGTCGATCATGCACTGATCCATGCAGATCGTCCCGACCTGAGGGACGCGGTGTCCGTGATAGAGGACGTCGACCTTGCCCGACAAAATGCGGGAATAGCCGTCGGCATAGCCTACGGGAAGGGTCGCGATTTTACGGCGGTCCGGTGCCGTATAGTGCCGGCCATAACTGACGGTCGCTCCGGCATCGATGAGTTTGACGTGGGCGATACAGCAGCGAAGGGACATGACCGGCCGCAGGTCGTAGGGCGTAATATCGATTTCCGGCGACGGTTCACAGCCATACATGATGATACCCGGCCGCACCATGTCGCAGTAATATTCGGGAAGCTCGAGGACGGCCGCACTGTTGCAGCAGTGGCGCAGGGCAATGTCAATGCCTTCTTCTTCCATACGCTTACACATCCAGCGAAAATGGCCGTATTGTTCGCGCGTAAAGGTCTTATCCTCACAGTCCGATACGGCAAAGTGGGTAAAGATACCGCGGACTTCGATATTGGGCAGGGCTGCCAAGGTCTTGATGTCGGCGACGCTGGCTTCATTGACGGGAAAGCCGACGCGGCTCATGCCCGTATCGATGGCAATATGAACTCGCAGGACCTTGCCAAAGCGCTGAGCTTCTTCGGAGAAAAAACGAGCATTTTTCAAGTTGAAGACGGCCGGTTCAATATCATAGGTAAGGAGTTCTTCCGTCCGCCTGGCATCGGTATGGCCGAGGATGAAGATTTCCTTATCAAGGTGGGCATAGCGCCGCAGTTCAACGGCTTCATCTAAACTGGAAACGGCAAAGCAGTCGGCTCCGTTTTCGGCAAAGGTGCGGGCCAATTCGACGCTGCCGTGGCCATAGGCATTGGCCTTGACGACGGCCGCTATCTTGACGTTTGGACCGACGTGTTTTCGAATCTGACGCATATTATGGGCCGCGGCATCGAGATCAATCTGGGCCCAAACGGCCCGCCGGGTAAAATTCATCGTACTTTCATAAGCATTCATGTCTATATCGCCTTCCCCTATGGAACTTTCCGTATTGGTATCATCATAGCACAGGGCCTAGAGGCCGTCAATAAAACGGCACAGACCGTCGAGAACCCGTTCTTCCCAGATATAATTGGTACTGAAAACGCCGGCGCTTCGCGGATCTTCTTCAGAAACTCCCTCGCCGTTCATGACGTAGGCAAAACCGCTCTTCGTCCCCGGTATGACAAAGATTCCCGACAAGAGGCCAAAGGCCTGCCCCGTGTGTCCCCAAAGAGAAAAGTCTTTCTCCCGACAGGGACGAGCCGGGCCGGTACCATCCACCAAAAAGGCCCCTAAGCCATAAGAAAAAATCGTCTGACCACAGGTATCGCCGTTGTGGCCGTCATACTGCCACTGAGGCCGGAAGATCTCCCGTAAGGAAGAAGGACTAAGGATTCGCCGCCCTCGATACTCCCCGTCATGAAGGATCATCTCGAGAGTCTGCCCCATTTCTGCCAGAGACAGGCGCAGGCCGCCTTGAGGCGAAAAAAAGGTGGCATTGGTCCCCCGTCGATATCCGTCCAGCTTATAGGTCTGACAGACCGTTTCTGCATAAGGATTTTGAAGGGCAACTGTCTCTTTTTCCGGCTGCCGGCCTTCAAAATCATCGATCCGCCCCTGCCAGCTGCCGCCTTCATCGTCCTTACTGTAAATAGTACCCAGTTTTTCAAATGCAGCCTGCGGCAGGTTGCCCGGCACATAGTCGCCTCGGCAATCGAGATCCTTTAGGATGTGCCCCTTTTGATACTGGTCAAAGCGCTGACCGGTCACGGCTTCGATGACCGTTCCCAAGAGGCCGTAATTTAAGTTGCAGTAGGTAAAATACTGTCCCGGCATTTCTCCCGTTGGAGCAAAGTGCTGTCCCTTTTCCCAATAGGGGCTGTCAGGCTGAAAAAAGGCCTCTGCGGAAACGAATGGCGGGATGCTGTAGACCTTTCCGTCGCGCAGCCCCGACGTATGCGAGGCCAGCATGCGTACGGTCACCGGGATGTCGTCATAGGCCGGGTGGCGCAGGCGAAAGCCAAGATAGTCGCTGACGTCGTCATCAAGAGACAATACGCCCGCTTCGACTAACTGCATGAGGGTAAAAATAGTGAACATCTTCGATACCGAGGCTATGCGAAAACGGCTGTCCATCGTCATCGGCAACGGTTTCGGCCGGAATCTTCGGATACCGCCGGCAAAGCGGTATACCTCGCGGCCTTCATGATAGGCGACGAGGGCCAGTCCCGGAACTTGAAGCAATTCATCGCCAATCAAGGATGAAAAATAGAGGTCCCAATCTGGTATCATCATATGCTCTCTCCTGGTAAAAAAGCCTTATAAAGGCAGGATTATCATCAAAAAAAGACTGCCCTTGCAGACAGTCTTCCCTCCGACCGCATCAAGAGTTCCCTCCCCTCTGAAAGGAAACGCTTATCCGCGGTAGTTTTCCGGATAAATGGTGATATCGAAGTGATTCTTATCCCATTCGTGTGTAATTTGATGCTTGTACGGGGCTAAGGCCGCAAGAAGGACTTCATAAGCCTTACTGCCCTGGTAGATGCCGTCATCGGAGATATCGACTTTATAGCCATTTTCATGGGAATAGAGTCCGCTGGCATGGTACCCGCCTTCAGCGCCGCCGGTGATGATGAAGGAAATGCCGGCCAGACGGGCTTCCATGTTCAACCGATCCAAAAAGGCAATGGTCGAGCTCTGGAAATGAACCGTATCCGTCGTGTGATTGCTGTCCCACGGCGTATCCATCCCTTCGGTGCTGCTCCACTTGCGAAGGTTGCTCTTGCCAAAATCACGGCGATAGGCGTAGGCATTGGCAATGGCCGCATCATACGAATCGTGCTGGTACTGGTACTCATACTGATCTTCATACTTTTGGCGGTTCCACGACGTAATGACCGTCGCTTCATGAGTCGATTCAGCATAATGGTATTTTTCTTCGCCTGTCATGACTGCGGAAGGAGCGCTCTCTTGGTTGTTCAAAATAGCATGGACCCGGTCTTTCAACGAACCTTCATGATGGGCGGCATTTTTCGCCGGGACATATTGTTTCTGCGTCGGGCCTTCATTCTGAGCTTCTTCCGTCGCGCTTACTGCTGCCGATACCGTTTTCTCCGTTCTGACCTGTACCTCTGCTGCCGACGCCGTAGCCGCGCCCATGAGGCAGCATATGGACAAGGCCGCTATAACAGCCTTCTTCATCAAATTCCCCCTTCAATACGATGATGTGTATATTATAGGCAGTTTCACTCAAGAATAACGCCTACAATTATAGCACATCTTGTGGGAATTTGAAAAGTAAATTATTGTGATAACAATTCGCGCTGAGTCAATTCCTGAATCGAGGCCTCATCCTGGTCGGCTTTTTGATTGTCTCCCAGCTTCCGGAAAGCCTGGCTGCGCGTTTTATAGCCATCCTCATAAGGCGCGATAGAAATGGCCTTGGTCAAATATTCAACGGCCTTCTTGTAGTCGCCCTGATCGAAGGCCAGCTGCCCCATACTGTCGTAGACGGCATGGTAGTCAGAATCAGTTTCGGCCAGACGCAGGGCATTGGCATAGTCTTTGCGGGCCTTGTTGAACTGCTTGAGATAGCGGTAGCATTCACCGCGGTTGTTATAGTCCATGGCCGATTCCTTTATGGACAAGGCCTTGGTTAAATCGGCAATCCCCTTTTCCGGCTGATCTAATTTAGCATAGACTAAGCCCCGTACCGAGTAAACTTCCCGATTTCCCGGCTCCTGTTCAACCGCTTTGTGCAGCAAGTTCAAAGCCGTTTCATTCAAATCGCTCTGTTCAGCCATGACACCGGCTAAGAAATAATGGCCTTGGTACATGAGCTCATACATGGTTCCAATATCCATGCGCCGCTTCGCCAGCTGCTTCTTCCCTTGCTTCTGATAAATCAGGCTTTCAAGGAAATAATTTTTAGAAAAATAGGGCATCAATTTTTCGCCTTGGCGAATATCTTCCAAGGCCTGATCATAGGCCTCCATCTTGGTATAGGCTCGGGCCCGGTTAAAATAGCCCAGTACCTGATAGAATTCGCCCGGTTTCGCCAAGGTCAAGGCCTGCGTATAATCCTTGACAGCCAATTTATAATCCTGTCGCTGTTCATAGACCGAGCCGCGGTTGAGGTACAACGACGGCTTCTCCGGAGACAGAGAAATCGCCCTTTCACTGTCGGCCAAGGCTTCGTCCGAGCTGCCCATCATCAAATAAATGAGGCCGCGACGTGCATAAAGATCGGCATTGTCAGTGTCGGCTTCAATCTGCCGGTTCACGATGTCTAAGGCTTGTTCATAATTTTTATTCTGAACCGCTTGAGACAGTCCACTATCATGACTGTCTTCCGGCAAGGCCGGCTTCACTTCCGTTTTTGTTTCAGCTTTGGTCATCAACTCGCTGCCGGAAGCGTCCTCTGCTAAAGCAAAATTAGGCAACACCAGCAAACAAGATGCCATCCCGGCCAGCACACATCGTTTCAATCCGTTCATAATTAAGCCCCCTTAGTGGTGGTTACGTAAATACTTACTATATATATTTCGACATATTTACCAAAAATCCTTCAAAAACTTGGCTAAACACTAAATTCACAATTATTTCTTTTCGAAAAAGCGCAAAAAAATCCCTTCCGGTGGGGATATCCGCAGCCGGAAGGGATAAGAATACAGATTTTTTTAAGGCTCAGCCCTGATGAGGGTCAAAGTCAAGTTTTTCTTTTATGAAGGTATTATTTTGCAGTTCTTCAAAGGCCTGCTGTAATTCCTGTTTAGTATTCATGACGATGGGGCCGCCCCAAACGACGGGTTCATGAAGAGCTCGTGACTGCATGACCAATATCTGTGAGCCTCCTTCAGCCCCTTTCAGGGTCAGGCTTTCACCGTCTGAAAGTTTAACCGCCGTCTTAGCTTCTACGGACTCACCGGCAATGACGGCATCACCTAAGAGTGTAAAGGCCATAACCGAGTCGTCGGCCTTGGTGTCGAGGACGAATTCAGCACCGGCTTCCAAATGGATGTCGTAGTAATTGAGAGGCAGATGGTCGCCTTGATGGGCCTTGCGGCCCTTGTATTCTCCGGCCAGCAGACGGATAAAGCCTCCCTCGATCTGGATGTCTTCTATTTCATCATTGCCGATATGGCGGTACGTCGGCCGGCTCATCTTTTCTTTCTGCGGCAGGTTGAGCCAGAGCTGGACGCCTAAAATCCGCGGTGACGCCGGAACCTGTTCTTCGTGAAGGATACCGGAGCCCGAGTTCATCCACTGGACTTCACCGTCGGAAATACTGTCTTCATTCCCCAACGTATCCTTGTGGACCATCTTCCCCTTGTAGAGGTAGGTCACCGTTTCGATTCCCCGGTGAGGATGCATGGGAAATCCCGCCGTATAGTCATCGGGATTGGTACTGTCAAAAGAATCGAGCATGAGGATCGGGTCAAAAGCTTCTACCGTAGCGTTTCCCAAGACGCGGGTCAGGTGGACCCCTGCCCCATCGATCGCTTTAAATCCCTTCACGAGCTTTACAATTATCCGTTCCATACGTTTCCTCCATTTCTACTCATGATTTCACCAATCGGTGATAACACAGACATCTGCCCCAAAGGCCGACCCTTTGCCATCACGCAACAAGGCGTCATAAGAGACAGACAAGTTAATTACACAAAAAGTATTATTTCACGTCCATGATACCCTTTTTCTGCTTTCCGGTAAAGAGGTCATTTTTTCGATTGTGTCTAGAGATTCTTATCGATCAAACGTCGACAAACTCCGCCTCATTCCCGTGTGCTGCAATGAGGGAGAGCAAGTCGTCAGCCGAAAGCCATACCGTCGCCGTATTGTCATTGGGATGAACGCCTATGAGGTGACCCTGAAAGTCGGCATCGACATAGAGATGGACCTGTCTTGCCTCATCGTTGAGGAGACCTAAGGGCGTCACGGCACCGGGAGTCAGATGTAAGATAGCCATCAAGTCATGCGGCGAGGCAAAAGAAAGGTTCCTCAGGCCTTGGGCTTTGCGAAAGGCCTTCAAATCGATCCGCTTGTCGCCCTTGACAGAAATCAAGTAGTAGTGCTGCTTCTTATCGTCGCGGACAAAGAGGTTCTTGGCATCCCACTGCGGATAGGGCAAGGCCACGGCCCGTATTTCGTCCATATTGAAAACGGCCTCGTGATCCGTTACCTCATAGGAAATTCCCTTGGCCGTCAAATAAGCGTATATCTCTTCTTTTCCCATGATGGATTCCTCCTTACCGGCCCTTATCACAGGCGCAGCTCATATCTTTATGTTCTTTAGTATACCATGGTTTGGGCCATTGTTTGAATGCTAAAAAAAAAGAGTGCCGCCCTCCTAAAAAGAAGGATCAGCACTCTTTCTCCTGCCCTTACGATTATAAAAAATCTCAGAAAGCGTACTCGTCAAGCCTGGCTCGTCGGATAGATGGTCATTTCACTGATGTCGACGTCTTCCGGCTGTTCGATAGCAAACCGGACGCAGGAAGCGACGGCGTCAGGAGAAATGCTGTGGACTTGGTAAAAACTCTTCATCCGCTCTGCTGTCGCCGGTTCTCCGATATGTTGCACAAGCTCCGTATCAATGGCCGCAGGAAACAGGGTCGTCGTGCGAATACGGGTACCCTCCTGGGCCGACTCCATGCGGACGACTTCCATGGCGTTGCGGACGGCAAATTTCGTAGCCCCGTAGACGCCGGAACCGACGTAGTTCTTGAGACCGGCTACGGATGAGGTAGTGATAATATGGCCCCTCTTTTGAGCCTTAAAAATAGGCAGTACCGCAGCGATACCGTGGAGGACGCCTTTGAGGTTGACGTCAATCATGGCATTCCATTCATCGAGGCGGACGTCACTCATAGGCGAATTGGGCATGATGCCGGCATTATTGAATAAGACATCGACCCGGCCGAATTCATCCATTGCGGCCTGTACCAGCCCTTGGACTTGGTCAAATTGAGTCACATCGACCTGATAATACGCGGCTTTCCCGCCTAAATGCTCGATATCGCGGACAAGGGCTTCGAGCCGCTGCGT
The DNA here is from genome assembly GCF_036305205.1 of Megasphaera massiliensis. Classification (NCBI taxonomy): domain Bacteria; kingdom Bacillati; phylum Bacillota; class Negativicutes; order Veillonellales; family Veillonellaceae; genus Megasphaera; species Megasphaera massiliensis. The sequence continues at coordinate 143,472 of NZ_JAXIXE010000050.1, read as the reverse complement.
GCGCCGGGCGCCAAGCATGACCTTGGCCCCTTGTTTGGCCAGCATTATGGCTGTCGCTGCGCCGATGCCTGAAGATGCACCGGTAATGACGATGACTTTATCACGAATAGACATAGTAATTCTCCTTTCTCCTTACGAATCTTCTTTCGTCAGCCTGTGATGGTAGCGGACGACGTTCATTTCTTTCAAATTATCAGGATTGATTTCAATCGTTTCTCCGTAGGGTTCGAGGTAAATACTGTGGTCGCCGCTGATGGACCAGGTGCCGGAATAGATGTTGTCTACATTATGCTGGTTTTCCGTCCACGTGTGATCGGCATTAAAAGTAATCTTTTGGTTGATGTCGGTGTCGATATGATTGATCCATACGCCGACGATATCCTTATCTTCAATGGCCCGTTTTTGGCTGGCCGATGAACTTTCATCGACACCGGAAGCCTGAGCGGCACTGGTATTTTGCTGCGGCTGAGATGCATTTTGTGCCGCTTCCCCGCAGCCGGCCACCAAGGCTGCCACCAACCCTATCATCAAAATGGTCGTGATTTTCTTCGACAATTTCATGATTATCCCTCCTTTAGGACTTCAAATAAAACATCGGCTTCCCCCATACCGGCAAAGAAACGGATATCGCCGTCGACGTGGCCGATGGGAACCTGTTCAAAAACTTCGCCGTTCTGACTGTATAAGATGACCAGACTTCCGAGAGGCGGCCAGAAAGAAATGTCGCCTACGGCGTAATCCTTATTCTGCGACGCTTTTACAGGCAGGCTGCCGCCACCGAAGCGGTGGCACATTTCCCTTCCGTAGAGGTTGGACATCTTAATGGTAAAGGGCATCTTTTTCAACAAAGCCCTGGCTGTGGCATTGTCCTTCCAATGGGCCCAAAGGATTTTTTCGTGATTAATCGTTACTTTTACTTTCGTATCGTTCATCTTATAGATTCACTCCTAACGTCTCAATCCAGCTGCGGATTTTTTTCTGGCAATGGTTTACTTCATAACTTCCGATACAGAGCCCTCGTCCCAGTGTCGAATCCGGCAGATAGCGCTTCATATCGGCTATCGTATCGTGTAAGTCGCTGCCGCCGGAGGTCGCAAAGGGAATGACCGTCTTCCCGGAAAAATCATAGGCTTCATAAAAAGACCGGACGACCATGGGCTCGCGGTACCACCAGATGGGATGGCCGATGAACACCACATCGTAGTCGTCCATGGCGGCTACCTGAGTTTTCAAAGGCGGGCGGATATCGTCATTTACTTCCTGATGAGCCTGACGCGAACAGGGATCGTGGTCTCGGGGATAGAAACGGTCAGTTTCTATTTCAAACAAGTCGCCGCCGGTCTGCCGGGCAATTTCCCGGGCCACGGCGCGAGTATTTCCGCTATGGGAAAAATAGGCAATTAAAATCGTATGCTTCATCGTTGTCCCTCCTTCTGACAAGGTTATTATGCCACGCCTTGCCTTGACTGAGAATCGTCAATAAGTTACCATAGCATTAACCAAAAGTTTATGGAGGCTATGATGGATATTCAAAACCTGCAAACTTTCCTGGCTGTCGCCAAGCTGGGAAGCTTTACCAAGGCGGCCGAACAGAACTTCATTTCCCCAACAGCCGTCATGAAGCAAATCAATAAACTCGAAAGTGAACTGGACTGCACCCTCTTAGAGCGATCGTCAGCCGGCATCCGCCTGAAGCCGGAAGGCGAGGTTTTCCTCACCTATGCCCAGCAGCTGATTGAGCTCTCCCACGAGGCCTATTTGGCCTGCCATAAGGCGACGAACCAAGTTTTCACCCTACGCCTGGGAACGTCCCTCCTCCATCCCAGCCGCCCCTTTTTATCGATTTGGAACCGCATCAAGGACAAGCTGCCCCAATACAGCCTGACCATCGTCCAGCTCCCAAGCGACCTCGTCACCCAAAACCGGGAATACGAAGCCCTGGGAAAGACCTGCGACATCCTCATCGGCACCTTTGACCAGGCGACGACGCACACCTTGGTCGACGCCGTTCCCTTAGGCTCCTATCGCTTCAGTATCGCCGTCCGGTCGGACAATCCCTTAGCCGAAAAAGACCTGTTAGCCATCAAAGACTTGGAAAATCAGCACCTGCTCATGGTCCCGAAGGGCATCAGCCATAAAAATGATCTGCTCCGAGCTCAGATGGAGAAAGAGTTAGCCCATTGCCAAATTCTCGAAACACCGGGCCGTTACAGTCTCGATACCTTCAATGCCGCCATCGATAAAAATGCTGCCCTCATCAACCTGACGCCGTGGGAAGACATCCATCCGGGCCTGGTCAGCATCCCCTTGGCGACGGATATCACCGTCGACTACGGCATCTTAGCCGCCAAAGATGCACCGTCTCGGGTCAAAGAATTTCTATCGACCATCCGCTACCAGCTCCTCACGCAAATGGGCGAATACGGTCCGGTTACACCTGTCGAAGAAAATCCCTGACAGCCGACTAAAACACGAACTCCACCGTCTCTTGCAAGAACGTTTCCATTTTTCCATTACCGGGAGTGAAAATCATGATTGATAAAATGCTCATTCGCGGCGCCAAGGTCCATAACCTGAAAAACATCGACGTCGATATCCCCCTTCATAAAATCGTCGGCATTGCCGGCGTCTCAGGCTCGGGCAAATCGTCCCTGGCTCTCGGCGTCCTCTACGCCGAAGGCTCCCGCCGCTACCTGGAATCCCTGTCGACCTATACCCGCCGCCGCATGACCCAGGCGTCGCAGGCCGCCGTCGACGAAGTCCTCTATGTGCCGGCAGCCCTGGCCCTTCACCAACGGCCTGGCGTTCCGGGCATTCGCAGCACCTTTGGTACGGGCACAGAACTCTTAAACAGCCTGCGCCTCATCTATTCCCGCCTGGCCAGCCACCGCTGCCCGAACGGGCACTACGTCCGGCCCTCTTTAAACGTGGCCGCCGAAAAAGCCCTCGTCTGTCCGGAATGCGGCGTCCATTTCATGGCCCCGTCAGCAGAAGAACTGGCCTTCAACTCCCAAGGCGCCTGCCCCGACTGCAGCGGCACGGGAACGGTCCGCACCGTCGATATGGCAACCCTCGTCCCCGACGAATCCATCAGTATCGACGACGGCGCCGTCGCCCCTTGGAACAGCCTCATGTGGTCCCTCATGACTGACGTCTGCCGAGCCATGGGCGTTCGCACGAACGTGCCCTTTCGCGATTTGACGGCCGAAGAAAAAGACATCGTCTACCACGGACCGGCCGTAAAGAAACACATTTTCTATAAGTCTAAAAACTCCAACGAAGCGGGCGAACTCGACTTCACCTACTATAACGCCGTCTACACCGTAGAAAACGCCTTGTCTAAGGTCAAGGACGAAAAGGGCATGAAGCGCGTCGAAAAATTCTTGAAAGAAGAAGTCTGCCCGACCTGCCACGGGACCCGCCTGTCAGAAGCAGCCAGAGCGCCTAAAGTACAAGGTATCTCCCTCGATACGGCCTGCACCATGACCCTCTCGGCCTTAACGGACTGGGTTCAAGCCGTTCCGGAATCTCTCCCAAAAGACCTGATTTCCATGGCTGACAGCATCTGTGAGGCCTTTCAAAACACGGCCAAGCGTCTCCTCGACTTGGGTCTCGGTTACCTCACCCTCGACCGCTCGGCGGGAACCCTCTCGACGGGCGAACGGCAGCGGATGCAGCTGGCCCGGGCCGTCCGCAACCGGACGACGGGCGTCCTCTACGTCCTCGATGAACCGTCCATTGGCCTCCACCCGTCGAACATCGTCGGCCTTACGGGCGTCATGAACGACCTCATCGCCGACGGCAACTCAGTCATCCTCGTCGACCACGACACGCAGATTTTAAAAGAAGCCGACTGGATCATCGAAATGGGGCCGAAAGCCGGCATCCACGGCGGTCACGTCTTGGCCCAAGGAACGATAGAATCCATCGAAAAAAATCCCGTCTCGCAGATTGGACCTTTCCTGTCAGGCAAGGCCGAGACCAAGGTCCGCGGCGACGTCCCGCCGGATGAGCTCTTCGCCAAGAGTGAGATTCGCCTTTCTACTTCGGCCATTCACACGGTCAAGCCCCTGGACCTCACCATCCCCAAGGGACGGCTGACCGTCGTCACCGGCGTATCCGGTTCAGGCAAGACGACGATGGTCCTCGAAAGCCTCATTCCCGCCATCGAAGCCGTCATAGCGAATCGTCCCCTGCCGGCTCACATTAACAGCGTCGACACCGGCGGCATCGAACAGGTAAAACTCATTGACGCCACGCCTATCGGCATCAACGTCCGCTCTACCGTTGCGACCTATGCCGGCGTTCATGACGAACTGCGAAAGCTCTTCGGAAAGTCACCTGATGCAAAAGATAAAGGCTATAAGGCCCGAAACTTCTCGTACAACACGGGCTCCCTGCGCTGCCCCGACTGCGACGGCACAGGTACCATCAGCCTCGACGTCCAGTTTCTCCCGGATGTGCACATCCCCTGCCCGACCTGTCACGGCTCGCGCTACGCCCCGGCCGCATCGGGCGTCAAATTGACCAACCAAGAAGGAATATCCCGGACGCTGCCGGAAATCATGGCCATGGATGTCGACGATGCCGTCGCTTTCTGCGCCGAATGGAAGGGCGTCTCTCAAAGACTCACAACCCTCAGCCGCCTCGGTCTGGGCTACCTGACTCTCGGTGAAGAAACGCCGGGCCTTTCCGGCGGCGAAGCCCAGCGCCTGAAACTGGCCAGTGAAATGTGGCGAACCCAGACGTCATCCCTCTTCGTCTTCGATGAACCGAGCATCGGCCTCCATCCCCTGGACGTCCAAGTCCTCCTTCGCGTCTTCCAAGCCCTCCTCGATAAAGGGGCAACAGTCGTCGTCATCGAACACGATCTCGACGTCATAAAGAACGCCGACTACATCATCGACATGGGCCCCGGCGGCGGCGAAGACGGCGGCCGCATCACGGCCACGGGCACGCCGGAAGCTATCAAACAGAACAAAGACAGCATCACCGGCCGCTATTTATAACACAAAAGGCCTCATCACTGACTTCTTTATCTTTCCAATAGAGAAATCGATGATGAGGCATCTTATTTTTTACAGCAAATTCCATACAAAAGAACCTCCACCGATCAAGTTGACCGATGGAGGTTCTTTTGCTGTTATCTGCTATTTATTTTTGGCAGCAAGGCGGGAGTTTAGATTTATCCCCCGTCTTTGACTGTCCGCTCGACGAGCAGCTGCCCGAGCAGCCGCCGCAGCAGCCGGCTGTTCCGTTGAACAGGCCGCGGACATGACGGATGAAGTACGCTACGGCGATGATGACGACGATAGCGACAATAATCGTTGCAGGACTCATACCAGAACCCCCCTTTCTATGGGATAGAAGGTCTTATGCGCCGAGACCGGCCATAAGAGCTAACTGATAGGTAACGTAAGCCAGGACATAGGCCAAGACGAGGCACATGGCATCGCTGGCGAGGAGCATCTTCCAGGAACCCGTTTCACGCTTGATGACAGCCATAGCAGCGACGCAAGGCATGTAGAGCAAGGTGAAGACCATCAGCGACAGGGCAACAGCCGGATTGAAGTTCGGGTCATCAGCCAGGAAGGTGATGAGGTTGGCTTCATGAGTATCGTCAGCCTGGACGCTGTAAATCGTAGCCAAGGTCGAAACCATGACTTCTTTAGCGGCCGTGCAGGCAACGATGGCGACGCCGATCTTCCAGTCATAACCGAGCGGTGCGATGACCGGTTCGATGAAGTGGCCTAAGCGGGCTGCATAGGACTGGGAAATCTTTTCAGCATTCTGCTGGCTGTCGAGTTCAGTCGTAGCATCGTCAGCAGCGACTTTGGCGTCGAATAAGGGCAGTGCCTGAGCATATACCGTCGGGTTCGAAGCTTCGAGATCGGCAAAAGCATCGGGATACTGCGGTTTTTCTTCGACAGCTTCCGCCTGCTGGACGCTTTCAACATCTTCTTCTTCGCTGTCTTCTTCTTCAGCGGCAGCGTCGGCAGCGGCAATCATCGATTCATACATGCCGTTCAATTCACTGTTTTCTTCGATGGACGTAAGGCCATAGGTCTGGAGAATACCAGCCTGCTGCTGTTCCATCTGAGCCGTAACCTGGTCTTTAGCGGCATCGAAGTCCTGAGAATACTGGACATCCATCGGATATGCCGTGAGGAACCAAACGATGATCGAAGCGCCGAGGATGAAGGTACCGGCCTTTTTGAGGTACAGTACGCTTCGTTCCCACATGTGCATGAGGACGCCTTTGAGGGTCGGAATGTGGTACGGCGGCATTTCCATAACAAACGGTTCTTGTTCGCCTTTAAAGGTCGTATGACGAAGAACCAAGGCAACGGCAACAGCGACGATGATACCTAAAAGGTAGATGCCGAAAAGAACCGTACCGCCATAACCGGAAGCGCCAAAGAAGGCGCCGATGAGCAGGGTATAAACAGGAAGACGAGCGCCGCAGCTCATGAAGGGGCACGCCAGGATAGTGACCAGGCGGTCCTTTTCATTATCGAGTGTACGAGCGGCCATGATGCCCGGTACGTTACAGCCAAAGCCGAGAATCATAGGGATGAAAGACTTGCCGTGCAGGCCGAGAGCTCTCATCGCGCGGTCGATAAGGAAGGCAGCGCGGGCCATGTAGCCCGTGTCTTCGAGAAGACTGATAAAGAAATACAAGAGGACGATAAGCGGTACGAAACTGAGGACCGAACCGACACCGCCGATGACACCGTCGACGAGGAGCGAGCGCAGCTGTTCATCTTCAACGACCGTACTCAACCAGTCACCGAGCATGCCGAAACCTTGGTCAAGCCAATCCTGAGGATAGGCGCCGAGGTCGATGACGACGGTAAACATGAGCCACATGAGGCCTAAGAAAATAGGAATCCCCAAAACGCGATGTGTCAGGACGCGGTCGATTTTATCAGACAAGGTATCGCTCGTACCGACATTGATAATGGATTTATTAAATACGTCAGTCGCAAATTGATAGCGGCATTGAGCAAAATAAAAGTCTAAATCGAGGTTTTTAGCCAGGGAATCGCGGAGAGAAGCCGCCAGTTCCAAGATATGTTCCGTACCGTCAATAGCCTTGACCTTGGCCACGGCATCGGAGTCGTTTTCAAGGAGTTTAACGGCCAGCCAGCGGATCGGATAATTGATGACGCCAATCTTATCGATGGCATCGGTCAATTCAGCAATCGCCGGTTCGACGTCAGCACCATAATCGACTTCCGCATTGACCAAGTGTTTTGCTTCCATGCTGGAAATGGCGTCGAGCAATTCTTTCGTCCCTAAGTTTTTACTGCCGACTAAAGGAACGACGACGGCGCCGATCTGACGGCCTAACTTTTCGAGGTCGATTTTAATGCCCATTCGTTCGGCAATATCCATCATGTTCAAGGCGATGACCATCGGTCGTCCCAATTCGACGAGCTGAGCCGCCAAATACAAGTTACGTTCGAGATTCGATGCGTCGAGAACGTTGACGATGATATCCGGCTTTTCATTGATGATGACGTTACGGGCAACCACTTCATCGAGGGACCGCGCCGTCAAGCTATACGTACCCGGAAGGTCGACGAAGAGCAAATCCTTGCCGTTAAAGGTGCGATGGCCTTCCTTCTTTTCGACAGTAACGCCGGGATAGTTGCCGACGTGCTGCTTTGAACCTGTAATGTTATTAAAAATCGTCGTTTTCCCGCAGTTAGGATTGCCGGCAAGGGCAATCTTAATCTTTCCTGCATTTTCCATGACTACTAAATACCCCCTTATTATTGATCCACGGCTACCGAAATCATAGCCGCTTCATTCATGCGCAAGGCCATAGCACAGCCTTTAATTTTGACTTCTACCGGATCTCCGAGAGGGGCCTTTTTAAAAACAGAAATACGAGAACCTTTGACGACACCCATATCTACCAGGCGATGTTGGATATTTCCCCGGCCTTCAAGGGCTTCGACAATACCTGACTGACCGACTTTCATGTCAGCTAACGAAACAATCTTCATGACTAACTCCCCTTTGCTTGCCTAGACGACGGCTTCCTCCGTCCTGGCGGCTAGTATAGTTTTCAGTGCACTTGAGCTGCTGGTATGGGAACGGACAATATCCACGTTCTTGCGCTGGGCTTCCTTCAGAGCGCAGCGGACCATACTGTGGCTCACGGTACTGGTAAACAACACCACGAGATCAGGCGACCCGATTTTCGACTTAAAATCACTGGGTACCTGAGTAAATACTTTGGCCTTATAATCGAATTCTTTGCAAATACGTTTATAACGGCACACCATGCAATCATTTCCACCTACGATGACGACACTCATTTACATCGCTCCTTTCAGCTCCGTAAATAATACTCACACATCCCTTCAACTAATGATAATATATTTCATTACCAAATATATTATATATTTTTTCACATACTCTGTCAACACATTGCTATTGAAATTCATTTATAAAAAGAAAGAAGCGCACGAAAGTGCGCTTCTTATCTTTACAAAATGCACCTTGATGCATCCTTTTGAATATGTGATTATATATCCTAATTAAGACTTATTCTCTAAAATTAAGACTTTTTAGGCTCGCCGTTTCGGCATGGATGGCCCGAGAATGCGAACACTATTCAATACGACAGCCAAGGTGGCCGTATTGTGGATGACCGCGGCCCAGAGGGGGCTTATCTTCCCTAAGGCACCGAGAAGCATGGCTGCCGAGTTTACAGCAATGGTCGCCGTAAAGTTCTGGTTAATGGCCCGCATCGTTTCCCGTCCGATATGGAGGGCATCATATAACTTAGCCGGGTCTTCCGAACGGATTGTAATGGCTGCCGATTCAGCAGCAATATCGGTTTTGTTTCCGCCGAGGCTGACACCGATATCGGAGAAAGCCAGGGCCGGCGCATCGTTGATGCCGTCGCCAACCATCATGACGTTGCCTCTTTTTTGCATCTTCATGACGTAGTTAGCCTTTTCTTCCGGCAGGATTTCAGCATAATACGAGTCGATATCCATATCCTGGGCGACTTCGGCGGCGACGTCTTTCGAGTCGCCGGTCAGCATGACCACTTCATCGATGCCGAGGCGGCGCATGCGGTTCAAGGTCTTCTTCATGCCCGGACGAATCGGATCCTGAATGGTCAAGAAGCCGAGGTACTGGCCATTTTTAGCGATGTACAACAGATTCTTGCCCCAGGTCTTATTATCGACGACCGGCATGCCTCCTACGCCCTCTTCGGTCATGAAGCGGCGGCTGCCGACAAGGATATCCCCGCCTTCGTAGTTTTCAAACGGCGGTACGACAGCCTTCATGCCCCTAGCAACGACCGTTTCTGACGAAGCATGTGGCGGTGTCTGCCAGCCCTTGGCATTGACGTACTTCTGTACGGCTACAGCCAGAGGATGTACGGAATGCATTTCAGCCGATGCGGCCAACAGTATCATTTCTTTATCGCCGACGCCGTCAATCGTTTCGATATGGTCGATCTGGGGGACGCCCATGGTAATGGTCCCGGTCTTATCGAGGACGACCGTATCGATATCGGCTAAGTTTTCGATATAGTTGCCGCCCTTGATGAGGATCCCTTTCCGAGCGGCGACGCCGATGGCTGCCGAAATGGCCGTAGCCGTCGAAAGTTTCAGGCCACACGAGAAATCGATGAACAGCAAATTGAGAACTCTTTGCCAATCTTTGGTCGCCCCGTAGACGATGGCTGCCCCGATAAAGGAGATCGGCACTAAGAGATTGGCCATCTTATCGGCAAAGTTCTGGACCGGCGCCCGGCGGGTCTGGGCTTCTTCGACGAGATGGATGATCTGAGCCAGGGACGTATCGGCGCCGACCTTTTCGACGCGGATGACGAGGTCTCCGGCTTCAATGACACTGCCGGCATAGACCGGCGACTTTTCCTGTTTGATAGCCGGATTCGATTCGCCGGTAATGGAAGCCTGATTGACAGCGGCGTTGCCGTCGACAACGGTACCGTCGACGCAGATCTTTTCGCCGAGATGAACGGCAATGAGGTCGCCCCGCTTCAGTGATTCTACGGGAACCTTGCGTTCCCTGCCGTTTTCGATGATCCAGACGTCGCGCTGATCCAGTTTCAAAAGGCCGGAAATCTGACGGCGTGCCCGTTCGGCAGCGTATTCGGTCATCATTTCAGCCCCGTTTGACAGGGCCAGGAGCGTCAGACTCGATTCCGGCTTTCCGGACAGGACCGAGGCTGCTACCGCCGTTGCCGTCAAGGTATCGGCGTTGGCCTGATGGTCTTTTACCAGGCCGAGGATACCGCTTTTAATATAGCGACGCGCGATGTATAAGGTAAAGAGTCGACGAAACAAGAGCATGGATCCGTAAAATTCCGGATTGACCTTGCGCAGGATGTTCATAGCAATGAAACCGCCGACAGAGATGATGGCTTCCCGTCGGTACGTGGCAACGTCCATGTCTTCCGGTTTATTTTCCTTTTTCCGGCCGTACTTATCTTCAAAAGCCCGAATGAACAGTTTCAGCGCCCGTACATCCAGCGTTTTACGGTAATAGACGGTAACCTTTTTTTCTTCGACAACGGCCGAGACGATATCCCGCACCTGACGAAGCTTGACGCTCAGGACCGGACGCATGCGGCTGGGAATTTCGCTGTGAAGAAAAATCGTATTGCACAAATACATGATTATTCCCTCCTCAAGAGCGAAAGGGCCCACCACAGCATCTGCGGCCCGGATGGACGATCGCCCATGAATACTGTTTTGCGAAGTCCGCGGATAACCAGGAACAAGGCAGCTAAGGTCGTCAAATCGAGAAGATGCTTCGTTTTTCGGCGAATGACCTTATTGAAGAAATCCCCCGTCGCTCGAGCTACCTTGAGGTACGCCGTTTCATCCGCCCGGCCCGATCCTTTGCGGTCGGCATCATAGACGGCATTGATAATCCCTTCAACGGCGCTGGGAAAGAGGCGGGAACGGAAGAAATCTTCCAAAAGATCCAGGGCAGCTTCACTTACTGCATAGACCAAAATACTGCCCGTAACGGTGTTGACCTCGATGGAACTGATACCGGTCATGACACCGATTTTCTTTTCCATGAATTCGGCCAACCCTGCATTGCCGACAAGGGACGCAGCCCGATAGCGACGACGGCCCGGGAGTGCGGAAACGCAGGCAAACCGCGGCACATCAGCTGCCTTTCCTCCTTGCATCGAAGGCGCACCGGCAAAGGCGCTGCCTCCCTTTTTCTTATTATGGAACAAGTCGTAAACGGCCTTTCCGATCGACGTGCCCACCATAAAACCTGAGGCGTATGACATAATCACCTTCTCCTTTCAGCATGGGTCATGATATAGTTTTCTACCCGAACGAGTTCTCGGTTTGTCCGCAGGACCTGCGGCCGATAGGTAATCAGTACCGAACCCGTAAGGACGTTGATATCGACGTTATCGATTTCTTTATAGCTGGCAATATAGGCGTATACCTTGCGGCCCAATTCAGCATTGCCGATGAGTTTCTTACTGTGCAGGCGAATGCGGCCCGGTAAGTAAGACGAGATTGAGACAGAACGGATGATGAAGTCCCATTTCGACGTCGGAATAAACATAAACGCAGCCCTTTCTATCTTTTTACCCTTTAAAAAAGACCGTTACCGAAAGGCAACAGTCTTCTTTTGACAGTCTGTAATTATTTTGCCTGTGCGGCTTCCTGAGCTGCAATCATGTCTTCTAATTCTTCCTTCTGGCGCTGCAATTCAGCGAGGGGAACGGACGCCGTCAAAGCGCCGGCTGCCGGCTGCTGCATAGCCAAGAGCTGCTGTTCACGTTCGGACATTAATTTGTAGCCGAAAACCCCTGCGACGACACCAATACCTAAGCCAATCCAAAAATCCGTATTCTGAAACATACGACACATCTCCCTTTTTAATAATCTATACCAAAATCTGCTTTTATTATAAAGTGTATTTCTTCACATGTCAATATCGTTTATCAGTTTCATTATAACTTTTTGGTCTAAACAACCATAAAAAAAGATACTCCGCCCATATCGAAGTATCTTTTAGAATGCTCAACCCCTGTATTTTACTGATATTTTAAAGAGGATTCCATTTCTTTTACAGCCCAAATTTGCTATAATCAACTCATACCCCATGTATGAATCGGGTAAATATTGAAACCATGTCTTACTAATAGAACTAAATAGAAAGGTGTGACTCTCTTGTTCAATCCGTCTCTCTTCAAAAAGGTTCAGGAAGTAATCGCCGAAAACCCGGATAAACGGGTTCTCCCCCTTTCTTTCGATGGAATGAACTACTTTATCAAACGCCGCATGAGTAATGGCCGCAACGCCTTTGCCAAACAGAATCCGTCGGCCGCTTTTTGGTGTGAAGCCTATAAAATCATGACTGTCAATTCCCGCCTGCCCTTGGCTCCGAAAATCGTCCTTCTCGACGAAGATTTTTTCGTCATGGAAAATGTCGGCAGAACCCTTCAAGGCGTCGCCAAAGAAGAAGCCTATGCCGACGTCCGTCTCAAAGCCTTTACCAAAGCCGGAGAAAGCCTGGCCCGACTCCACGTCGCCGGACTGCACCACGGCCGCCCGGCCTTGCGGGATATCGCCTATGACCGTGAAACCGATGCCATTACCCTCCTTGACTGGGAAAACGAAAAGAAATTTATCCATGCGCCGGCCGCCGTCCTCGATCTCTTTCTCTTCGTTCACAGCTGTTTCCGTAAAAACTGGTCCGATCATGCCCTCATCGACGCCGCCATGACGGGCTACACCTCCGTCGAAGGCAGTAAGCGAACCCTGAAGGGGGTGAAAGAGCTCATTCACGACTACAATACCCTCTTCTATGTCTGTCACGTCCTGCGCCCCTTCGGCTGGATCGATGTCGTCTCCGTCGATAAGACGCGACACTACATTTCGCACCTATAATTGAAGATTTGCCGCAGCACAGCGAATATAGCCGCCGGGGAGTTCCTCGACGGCTTTTTTGAGCTGCAGCCGAAGGAGGGTGTGCAGCAGTTTGGGAAGAGGCAATCCCGTCGCCGGCAGCAAGTCTTCAGCCGGAATGGCCCGCTCCATCGATAGGGCCGCTAACACTTGTTTTTCCGTCTCATCGAGGTCGACCGCTTCTCCGGCCCCAGCAGCCGTCGGAATGAGCCATCCTCGATTTTGAAAGACCTGTAAAATATCCTCCGTATCGGTAAGAGCCATGGCCCCCATCTGCAGCAGGCGATTCGTCCCCTTACTGGTCTCGGCAAAAATACTGCCGGGCATGGCAAAGACATCGCGCCCCTCTTCTAAGGCAAAGTCGGCTGTAATGAGGGAGCCGCTGCCAAGGGCCGCTTCGATGATGACGGTGGCCGCCGCCATGCCGGCGATAATCCGATTGCGGGCGGGAAAATGCTGGGCCCGCGGCTCGGTCCCGAAGGTATATTCCGAAAGGATGGCCCCGCCATTTTCAACAACCTCTCGAAATAGCCGCTTATTTTCCCGCGGATAGGTCCGATCGAGGCCGTTGGCCACGACGACGATCGTTCGCCCCTTCCCTTTCAAAGCTCCCGTATGAATTCGCGTATCGATGCCCCGGGCCCCTCCGCTGACCAAGGTAATCCCCCGTTCAGCCAGACTCATGGCCAAGGTTTCAGCAGCGTTCAGCCCGTAGGGGCTGGCCTTTCGAGAACCGACCATGGCCAAGGTATACCGATCGGCTGCCAGCGTTCCCTGACAAAAGAGGACCAACGGCGGCTGGGCAATGAAGGGCAGCCAGCAGGGATAGTCGTCGTCCCACAAGGCAATGGGCCGGACGCCATAAAAAGAAAGTTTGCGGGAAAACCCGTCCCAATCAAAAACGTTACGTTCTTCAATAAGTTTACCAAAAGAAGCTGACGAAAATCGAAGCCGACGCCGCAGCTCGTCGTCCCACGGCGCATTCCAGGCAGCTTTAGCCGAACGATAACGGTCGAGGATCGTCTTCAAGCGCCGGCTGCCGAGACCGTGAAGGGATTGCAGGGCCGCTGCATACATCGTTTCTTCCGTGATGCCACGCACAGCGTCACCTCCGTTACAGTTTATTGCGGTAGCTGATGGCTTCGGCTACATGATGTTCTTCAATCTCCTCGGCGCCGGACAGGTCAGCAATAGTCTGGGCCACCTTGATGAGCCGGTCGTAGCTGCGAGCGCTGAGGCGAAGAAGGTCAAAAGCCTCTTTCAGCATATCGCGAGCCGGCGGGCTCAAGCAGCACGTCTCCTTAATTTCTCGGTGCCCCATATGGGCATTGCAATAACAGTCATAAGGCGACAGCCGTGCCGCTTGCCGCTCCCGAGCCAGAAGGACCCGGTCCCGTATCGTCGCCGACGTCTCGGCTCCACTGCTCGCTACCAGATCACCGTAAGCCGGCCGGGCTACGCGAACGTGGAGATCGATACGGTCCAGCAAGGGACCTGAAATCTTATGGGTATAGCGATGGCGGTTGTTTTCAGAACAAGTACAATCGTCGTCAAATCCATAGCGGCCACAGGGACAGGGATTCATGGCCGCCACCAGGACGAACCGTGAAGGATAGGATAAGGCAGCATTGACTCTGGCGATGTGGACGATGCCGTCTTCCAGGGGCTGACGCAATACTTCCAGTACCGACCGGGGAAACTCCGGCAATTCGTCGAGAAAGAGGACGCCATGATGACTGAGGGTCACTTCGCCGGGATGAGGAATCGTTCCGCCGCCGACAAGTCCGGCCCGGGAGATGGTATGGTGAGGACTTCTAAAGGGACGCCTTTGCATGAGCTGCCCTTCGCGAAGGAGTCCGGCGACACTGTAGATTTTCGTCACCTCTAAGGCTTCCTTCTTCCCCAAGGGCGGCAAAATCGTTGGAATCCGTTTGGCCAGCATGGTCTTACCGCTTCCGGGCGGACCGATCATTAAAATATTGTGACCACCGGCGGCCGCAATTTCAAGGGCCCGTTTGGCTTCGACCTGACCTTGTACTTCGGAAAAATCGAGGTCGTAATCGAGGATATCGGACAACCGTTCTTGAGCCGTAATGGGCTTTAAAGGCGCCTCGCCCTTCAAATGACCGGCAACACAGGACAAGGACTCGGCCGTATAGACCGTAACGGACGGACAAAGGAAGGCTTCGGCGCCATTTTTCGGACTCACAAAAACGGACTTCGCGCCTTGAGCAGCCCCTTCGATAACCATGGGCAGGACGCCGTTTATGGGCCGTATCTCTCCATCGAGAGCCAATTCTCCTAAAAAGAGGCAGTCCGTGCAGGATTCCAGCGGAATCTGGCCGCTCGAGGCCAAGATAGCCACAGCCAATCCCAAATCGAGGCCGGACGTATCCTTCTTCAAATCGGCCGGTGCCAAGTTGACCGTCAGGCGGCGCATGGGAAACTCATAGCCGCTGTTCTTAATGGCTGCCCGGACTCGTTCCTTGGCTTCTTTGACCGACGTCGAGGCCAAACCTACCAAATCAAAAGACGGCAAGCCGTTGGATATATCCGTTTCGACGGCGATGACGTGGCCGCCGAGACCTAAGGTCGCCGCCCCTGAAATACGTGCAAACATGAAATCACCGCCTTTCCGCCAAAAAGGCATGGACGACGTGACGGATGACAGGCTGATCGTCGACTCCCGGCCAGACTTCGATGACGTCAAAGCGACAGGGCTTATCCCATAGTCGGAACTGCTTCAGATAGCCTGAGGCGACGGACGTGATTTTCTGCCGCTTCCGCCATTCGACGGCCTCACAAGGCCTGCCGTAACGCTCGGATCTTCGCGTCTTGACTTCGATAAAAACAAGGGTCCGTCCATGGTCGGCAATAATATCGATTTCACCCATGCGATTGCGGTAGTTGCAGCAGCGGATGCGATAATCCGTCTGATGCCGTATATAAGCCAGGGCCGCCTGTTCTCCATAATAGCCTAAAAGCTTTGTTTCCATGATACCTTCCCCTTTCACGTGGTTATTCCTTCCATTATAACCGTCACGGATTAAAGGGGCGTAAAAAAAAGACCCTCGCGGGTCTTTTTTCATGAAAGAATCATTAGATTTTATGAATGGCTAAAAAGGCGACCAGGACTATGAGGAGTACGATGGCAATGATACGGGTAATCGAGGCCAAGGAAATCCGAACATCCTTCTGCGCCCTTCTTTGCGGCCGACGTTCACTCATACGCCGGGCCATGCCATTTCCTTGCCGCCTAAGATATGGGCGTGCATATGATGAACGGTCTGACCGGCTTTTTCTCCCGTATTGAATACGACGCGGAAGCCGTCCTTATCGAGATTCATGACCTGAGCGACTTTTTGGATTGCATAGAGCATCTTGCCGGCTATATCGGCATCATCCGGCGTCAGGGCCGCAATGCTCTGGACGTGTTTTTTGGGAATGACCAAAACGTGTACCGGTGCGACGGGATTGATGTCCTTAAAGGCGAAGAAATTGTCGTCTTCCCAAACCTTAGTGCTGGGGATATCCCCGGCGATGATCTTGCAGAAAATGCAGTCTTCCATAATAAATTCCTCCTTCTGGATACGGCAAATCAGGCTTACGAGCCTTCCCTCAAAGGGCCTCGGCCAAGAGCTTCTTGCCATCCGTTCCGACAAGGGCTACGGAAACGACCGTCCGCTGTGAGCCTTCCGGCAGTCCCTTCACGGCGACGCGTTCATAGTTTCCCGTAAAGCCTTCCCCTTCAGTCCCTTCCTGAGTTTCGATGAGAACCGACGCCTTGGTCCCGACAAGAGATTCGAGGAGCGCCGCTTTTTGACGGGCCGACAATTCATTGACCAATTCGACGCGGCGTTTCTTTTCAGCCGTATCGATTTGACCGCTCATGGTTGCTGCCGGCGTCCCTTTACGCGGCGAATAAGGAAAGGCGTGGATATGGGAAAAATCGAGGCGTTTCAAGGTCTCCATCGTCTCTTCAAAAAGGGCCTCGGTCTCACCGGGAAAGCCTAAGATCAGATCCGTTGAAACGGTCAGGCCTTCGATGCGGCTGCGCAGACGAGCAATCAAGGCTTCATATTCGGCAACGGTATAATGGCGGTTCATAGCCTTCAACACGGCATCGGACCCCGCCTGAAGCGGCAGGTGCAGATGACGGCAAATCCGGTCCGAGCTGTTCATGACGGCGATCATCTCGTCGTCGATTTCCAGCGATTCGATAGAGCCCATGCGAATGCGGGATACGTCCGTTTCTTTGACCAAACGGTCTAAGATATGTGCCAAGGACGGGTGATCGTCGAGATCGCGGCCATAGGCACCGAGGTGGATGCCGGTCAGGACGATTTCCTTAAAGCCGGCTTCGACGAGGCGTTTCGCTTCGGCAATGACGGCATCGGGACGGCGGGACTTCAAAGCACCTCGCGTATAGGGAATGATGCAGTAAGCACAGAAATTATTGCATCCTTCTTGTATCTTCAGGTCTGCCCGCGTATGCTCGACGGCCGACGGATAGAGGGGAATTTCCTCAAACTCATCGTGTTGGCGCACGTCATGGACAGCCGTGAAAGCTTCATCATGGCCATTAGTGAGTAAATCACCGACGATAGAGACGATGCGTTTTCGTTCGTTCGTCCCGACGACGGCATCGACTTCGGGCATGGACGAAAGCAACTCCGGGTCAAGCTGGGCGTAGCAGCCGGTGACGATGACCTTAGCCGCTTCGTTGCGCTTCTTGGTCCGCCGAATGAGTTGACGTGACTTCTTTTCACCGACTTGGGTGACCGAGCAGGTATTAATGATATAAACATCGGCAGGGCCGTTAAAATCAGCTTCTTCAAAGCCAGACTGAAGAAATAAGCCCCGTATGCTGTCCGTATCGTATTGGTTGACACGACAGCCCAGGGTCGCAAAAGCAATAGTTGGCATTACTTGAATCCTCTTTCGTACATAATGATAGATAAGGCCGCCAACGACGCCGTTTCAGCCCGCAGGATCCGCGGTCCGAGAGAGACCGTGCGGCACCAGGCAAAGTGCTGTTCAGCGTAGGCGATTTCCTTTTCGGCATAACCGCCTTCAGGACCGATGGCGATGACGACATCACCGGTCCGCACGTCGCGGCAGGCTTCGGCCAGCGGCGCCGTTTCCCGTTCATAGGGAAGGATGCAGCGCGTATCGGCATAAGCGTCGACAAAGTCCGTAAAATTCATGACCGGTGCCACTTCAGGCACGTCGTCGCGGCCGCATTGCTTAGCCCCTTCCAGGGCCAGGCGCTGCCACCGTTCAAGGCGGGACTTCTGCCGTTTATCATCTAATTTTACTACACAATATTCCATTTGTACAGGAACGATTCGGCTGGCGCCGAGCTCCGTCGCCTTCTGGATGACCCAGTCGAACTTGTCGCCTTTTAAGATACCTGCTGCCAAGGTGACCACCCCTGCCGAAGCCGCCGGCTCGGATAACTTTTTGGCCGGCGTCAAATAAGCCGAATGACCTTCGATGCGAGTAATGAAGCATTCATAGGTCGTACCGGTCACGTCGGTGACGGGAATGGTGTCGCCTACGGTGTGGCGCAGGACGAGGACGACGTGACGGGCGTCGTCGGCCGATAATTCAAAGGTCCCACAAATGGGAAAATCCGTGAAAATCTTACGCATGATCTCACCTCGTCAATGTCACGGCATACCAGCCGCTTCGGAGCTGTTCATCAGCCCAATTAAATCCGGCTTCTTCAGCCGCCTGCCTTACGTCATCGATGCGGTCGTCGATGATACCGCTGACGATGAGCGTACCGCCGTCTTTTAAGTATGGCCCTACTGCCGGTAAGAGAGCCAATACGGCGTTGGTCACCAGATTGGCCACGATAACATCAGCCTGTTGCCCCTTGGGAATAGCCGTCAAAAGGTCGCTGTTGGCGATGGCCATCCGGTCTTCAACGCCGTTGAGGGCCGCATTGACCCGAGCCTGAGCGACGGCGGCGCTGTCAAAATCGACAGCTGCTACGTGAGCGGCGCCCAGCTTTGCCGAAGCAATGGCTAAGATTCCCGTGCCCGTGCCGATGTCAAAAACGACATCGCCCGGCCGCACTGCCTCTTCCAGGTATTGGACACAGAGACAGGTCGTGTCGTGAAAGCCGCTGCCAAAAGCAAGGCCCGGATCGATGGTAAGGACGTCTTCTCCCGGTTCCGGCGATGCTTTTTCCCAAGCCGGTTCCGCCCAGAAATGGCGGGAAATCTTCTTGGGATGGAAATGATCCTGCCAGGCAAAGAGCCAATCTTCGTCGTTGACATTTTTTTCAATGACCTGCCAGTTGCCGAGGTCGGCGCCGCGGCTTTCAAGGGCATTCATTTTTTCTCGAATCGTTTCCACCAAGCCTTCTTGTGTCAGCGGGAAATACGCTGTAATGCGAATGCGGCCCTCAGCATCTGGCTGCTCATCGTCGATGACCGAGCCGTTGCTGCCGCATTCATAAACAAGAAGGGCCACCAAATCGGTGGCCATTGGGGAAACGAGCAAATCGACTTCATTCCATTGCATCGTCTATGCTCCCTTCATCTTTACAGATCTTCTTTTAATCGGGCCCAACTCCAACAGAAGTCGCCCCATACTTTCCGCAAGCTCTGAAACAAATCGTCTTTCAACTTGTTCCAGACGCTTTTCTTGCTCTTTTTGGTATCTTTTTTCGTATTGCTCACAGCACTGTCATCAGCCTTTTTTTCAGCCGACTTTGGCTCCCCCACCCACGTTTCACCGCTGGCATAGGCGAATTCACGCAGGAGTTCCTGCTGTTTATCATTCAATTTCTTAGGAATGGAAACGGTGACCCGGACGTGGTGATCGCCGCGGCGATTCTTGGCACCGAGGACCGGAATGCCCTTGCCGCGAATGCGGAACAAGGTACCGGTTTGTGTACCGGCCGGAATGTTCAACTCAATCTTTCCATCCAAGGTTTCGACAGGAATCTTGGTCCCTAAGGCTGCCTGGGCAAAGGAAATCGTTTCTTCTGACAGAATATCGCTTCCTTCACGGGCAAACTTCGGATCGCGGCGAACGAAGATGTAGACGTACAAATCGCCGTGACCGCCACCGCGGGTACCCGGTTCGCCTTCACCGGCAACGCGCAGGCGTGCACCGTCATCGACACCGGCAGGAATCTTGATTTTCAGTTTCTTGCGAACTTTTACGGTTCCCGAGCCATGACATTTCTTGCATTTGTCATGGATAATCTTGCCCGAACCGCCGCAGCGGCTGCAAGTACGGACATTGACCATCTGGCCAAAAGGCGTGTTCTGGACGACACGCTGCTGGCCTGTACCGTGACAGTCAGGGCAGGTATCGACCTTGCTGCCCGGTTCGGCACCTTCGCCGTGACAGTGGTCACACGTTTCTTCCTTGGGAACTTCAATTTCCATTTCCGTCCCAAAAGCAGCCTGCTTCAAGGCGATGTCTACGTCATAGCGCAGATCGGCGCCTCGCTGAGGCCCGTTGGACGACTGCCGGCCGCCTTGACCGCCAAAGAAAGAATCAAAGATATCTTCAAAGCCGCCGAAGCCGCCCTGACCACCCTGGCCGAAACCGCCAAAGCCGCCAAACCCTCCGAAGCCGCCCTGGCCAAAACCGGCACCGGAACCGGCAGCATTCCCATTCTGGAATGCTGCCGGACCGAACTGGTCGTACTGGGCGCGTTTTTGCGAATTAGACAAGACGCTGTAGGCTTCGTTGATTTCTTTGAACTTTTCTTCAGCTGCCTTCGGATCATCAGGGTTGCGGTCCGGATGATACTTAAGGGCCAGCTTTTTAAAAGCTTTTTTTATTTCCGCATCGCTGGCGTCTTTGGAAACGCCGAGCACTTCATAATAATCTCTTTTGCTCATCTGAGAAGCCCCTCTTATCTATCTTACTTCTTATCGTCGTCGACTACGGTGTAATCGGCGTCTACTACATTGTCATCCTGCTTCTGGCTGTCACCGGCATCGGACTGAGCGCTGCCTTCCGGCTGTGCCTGCTGCGAAGCGGCGTCAGCATTCTTATACATTTCGCTGGTCAAGTCGTAAAGCGGTTTGGTCAAAGCTTCCGAAGCGGCTTTGATCTTATCGACGTCGTCGCTCTTTACAGCTTCTTTCAAGTCAGCGATTTTATCTTTGATTTCCGAAACTTTAGCAGCGTCGGCTTTGTCGCCCATATCCTTGATGGTCTTTTCAGCCTGATAAATGAGGGAGTCGGCGTTGTTCTTAGCTTCGATGCCTTCTTTACGCTTCTTATCTTCAGCTTCGTGAGCCGCAGCTTCTTTGACCATGCGGTCGATTTCGCTCTTGTCGAGGCCCGAAGAGGATTTGATGGTGATCTTCTGTTCCTTACCCGTTCCGAGGTCTTTTGCCGAAACGTTTACGATACCGTTGGCATCGATGTTGAAGGTAACTTCGATACGAGGTACTCCACGGGGAGCTGCCGGAATGCCCGTCAGTTCAAAGCGGCCGAGGGTCTTGTTGTCAGCTGCCATTTCGCGTTCGCCCTGAAGGACGTGGACATCAACGGACGGCTGGTTATCGGCTGCCGTCGAGAATACCTGGCTGCCGGAAGTCGGGATTGTCGTGTTGCGGTCGATGATCTTAGTGAAGACACCACCGAGGGTTTCGATACCGAGGGACAACGGCGTAACGTCGAGGAGGAGAACGTCTTTGACGTCGCCTACGAGGACACCGGCCTGGATAGCAGCGCCGATAGCAACGCATTCGTCAGGGTTTACGCCCTTGCTCGGTTCTTTGCCGAGGATCGATTTGATGGCGTCCTGAACGGCCGGAATACGGCTGGAGCCGCCGACGAGGATGATCTTGTCGATTTCGTCGATGCTGAGACCGGAGTCGGCAATAGCTTTCTTGGTCGGTTCCATCGTAGCATGAACGAGGTCTTCCGTCAGTTCGTTAAATTTAGCACGGGTCAACGTCAGGTCGAGATGTTTCGGGCCCGAAGCGTCAGCCGTGATGAAAGGCAGGTTGATGTTGGTCGAAAGGACCGTCGACAATTCGATTTTTGCTTTTTCAGCAGCTTCTTTCAAGCGCTGGTCAGCCATCTTATCTTGCGAGAGGTCGATGCCGGTCTGTTTCTTGAATTCGTCAACCATCCAGTCCATGATCTTGTTGTCGAAGTCGTCGCCGCCGAGTTTCGTGTTGCCGTTGGTAGCCTTTACTTCAAAGACGCCGTCGCCCAGTTCGAGGATCGAGACGTCGAAGGTGCCGCCGCCAAGGTCGAAGACGAGGATCTTGCCGTCGCCGCCTTTATCGAGGCCGTAAGCGAGAGCTGCTGCCGTCGGTTCGTTGACGATACGGAGAACGTCGAGACCGGCAATCTTGCCGGCGTCTTTCGTAGCCTGACGCTGGCTGTCGTTAAAGTAAGCCGGAACGGTGATAACGGCCTGAGTTACTTTTTCGCCCAAGTAGCTTTCAGCGTCTTCCTTCAATTTCTGAAGGACCATAGCCGAAATTTCCTGCGGCGTATAATTTTTGCCCTGAACGTCAACGGTGTAGTTTTCACCCATGTGACGTTTAATCGAGGCAATCGTGTTTTCCGGGTTAGAAACGGCCTGGCGTTTTGCCAACTGGCCGACGAGGCGTTCGCCGGTCTTCGAGAAACCGACAACCGACGGGGTGAGACGAGAACCTTCCGTATTCGTGATGACCGTAGGTTCGCCGCCTTCCATAACAGCGACTACGGAGTTTGTCGTACCTAAGTCAATACCAATAACTTTGCTCATAAAAGATTCCTCCAATCTTATTCTAAACGATAATTAACCGTTAAATGCAACTTTAACCATGGCCGGACGCAAGGTCTTTTCGCCCAGGAGATAGCCTTCCTGAAGGACTTCTACGACGATGTCGTCATCGTATTCGTCGCTGGGCACGCGCATGACGGCCTGGTGATAATTGGGGTCGAAAGGTTTGCCGACGGCATCGATTTTCGTGACCCCTTCCTTTTCAAGGACGGCCATAAGCTGTTTATAAATCATTTCATAGCCTTCGATAAAGGAGTGTACGTCGTCGGAAGCGGCATCCGTCGGGGCCTTGAGGGCCCGTTCAAAATTGTCGATGACCGGCAGGATCCGGCCCAGGACGTCCATTTTGACGACTTCCGAAATCTGAAGCTTTTCGGAAGCAGTACGCTTCTTATAGTTGGCAAAATCAGCTTGCAGGCGGACGAACTGCTTTTCAAACTTCGCGGCTTTTTCCGCATCGGCCTTGTCAGCAGCCTCGTTGGCATCCGGTTCCGTCGTTTCAGAGCCCTCATCTGCCGCCTGAGCGTCTACGGCTTCGGCTTTTTCCTTGGCAGCGTCTTCCGCTACTTTATTTGCTTCTTCCTGTAATACAGTATCTTTCTTCTCTTCGTTACTCATCTCGTTCGGTACTCCTCCTTACGTCTCGTCCTGGTAATGGGACAGCATCTGTGTCATATGCTGTTTCATGAAATCCAACAGGCCGATGATTTTAGCATATTCCATTCGTGCCGGCCCTAAGACGGCCAGCTTGCCGAGAACGACATCGTGATCGGTGAAGGTCGCTTCAATGATGCTGCAGTCGTTAATCGGCGACAGCTTCGTTTCCTCGCCGATGCGGACGGTAACGGACTGTCCTTCGCCTTCATCGTGAAGGATGTTGGCGACGATGTCCTGTTCTTCCAGCATGGTAAAGAGGCTCTTGGCCTTGTCGACGTCCTTAAATTCCGGTTTATTGAGCAGTTCCGTCGTACCGCCTTTGTAGAAATGCTCGCCTTGGCGGCGGGTCTGCTCCATGGCCCGGAAAGCCAGTCGATAGAGTTCGACGTCGTCGACGATGGTTTCATGAAATGTTTCGATAGCCTTTTCATCGATGCGGTCCATGGCCGTACCGGTCAAATAGTTGGTCAGCTTCTGGGCGATGATGTTCAAATCGTCCATGCTGGCCCCACTGGGTTTCGGGTAAATACAATTTTCAACCTGTCCCGTGTCGGTGACGACGATCATGATGGCCCGCCTGTCATCAAGGGGCAAAAAGCGGATGTACTTCAACTTCGAGTTGAGCCGCTCCGACGCCATAATCAAGGTGACGTTGTGTGTAATCCGGGCCAAGAGCTTGGCCGTCGACTGAAAGATTTCATCGACACTGCTCAGCTTATCCTGAAACCAGGACTGGACGAATTGCTTTTCCGCTTCCGTAATCTTCGTCGGCTTGAGGAGGCAGTCGACATAGAGCCGATAGCCTTTCAAGGACGGGACACGGCCGGCCGACGTGTGGGGCTGTTCCAAATATCCCATCATTTCCAGATCGAACATTTCGTTGCGAATCGTCGCCGGGCTGATGCCCAAATCATACTTACGGGCAATCGTCCGCGACCCGACAGGTTCGGCAGATGCGATATAGTCCTGAACGATGACTTGCAGTATCTTCTGTTTGCGTGCATCTAAGTTCATGACGATATCACCTCTGCTCATTTGACTTTTCTTAGCGTTCTGACTATTTGACCTCTAAGACTATATATAAGATAGCATGACCCCATTCTTTTGTCAAGCGTTTATAGTCAAAAAGTCAAAATAAATATCAAAATAGACAAAGACCGCATAAACTCCTCTTTTCCCCATAAATTTGCCATGAAAAGAAGCCGTAAAATCCGGGAAGTTCTCTTCAAATCTGTGGTATAATCAAGGAAAGGGCAATCCGTCAAGAACGCCCTATATATAACATTAACTTAAGTATCGTCTAAAAGGAGGAACTACCATGTCTCATGTAACATTCAAAGGTAACCTGAGAAACGAATTGCACGACGCCAAACAGAAACAGACTATCATCACCGACGGTCCGAAGAGTCACGGCGGCCTCGAAGAAACGTACTCCCCCGTAGAATTACTGGCTGATACCTACGCCTCCTGCGCCATCACCATCATGGCAGCCGTTGCCGGCCAGCTGGGCGGCGACCTGACCGGAACCTATGCCGATACGGAAACGTCCGTCAACGAGAAAGACTTCCGGATCGAACACATCGGCGTCCATTTCCATATGCCCAAATCCCTCGATGAAAGCCAGCGTAGCGCCATCGAAGCCTCAACGCGTGACATGTGCATCGTCGGCCGCAGCCTCCATCCCGACATCAAAAAAGATTTGACCTTCACCTACGACGCATAAGAAATCTTTTCAGGTATCACAAATTCATCCTTGATAGAGTAAACGGCCCCGTAAGATCAGACGAAAAATCTGACCTTACGGGGCCGCTCGTATCTAACAAATATAATTTCTATATCTATATTTATCCCGTAACTTCCTCATATTTGCGCCTATATTGATTCAATTGATTATGCTTAATTTTCTTATCATGCTGAAGTCTGCCAATAATAATATCAGGACTTACTTGAATCGAATCCGCAAAAACCTCGATAGAATGAAGCGAATAATCAGCCTCTAAGTAAAACGCTTTCAATTTCTCCGAAGGAATCAAGATGTCAGCAGCTGTTCTATCGGCCCTTTTTTCATCTTCTTCCGACGTACCGTCTTTTTGGTAGATGTGCCCTTCCAGAATATGCGAAATCTCATGAAAAAGGCTAAAACAGAATTGATCCGCATATTTTCCATCCATAGTAATTCCCAGTACCACTTTATTGGCGCCAGGATCATAAAAGGTAATACCATGTAAAAACGCTCCCTTGAGTTGAGGAAGGTACACTAGGGCGATGCCACAGGACTTTAGAAGTGCAGTCAATCTTTCACTGACATCATCCGGCTGATGTACCAGTAAGTTTCTGACTTTTCTTAAGTTCTGTCTCAAAGCATCTGCTGAAAACACCGCTGTTTCCATGTCCCGAGCTTTAAGTTTGGCATATTGAGCCAAGGTACGCATAATATATGTACTCGTTTCCGTATCAGACAGCTTTCTGCAAGCAATGGGCATAAGTTCTCTATTTTGAAGTAGTTCTAAGCGGCTCACTTCAAAGAACTTACATAAATTAACAATTTTCTCTATCCACTTACGAGCAGGAGGAGCCATCCCCCACTGCACAATTTTGTTGTAGGGATATTTTTGGGCGAGTTCTTTCTCTTCTTCCAATTCATTTTCCCGTTTTACTTTTACTAATTTTTCCTGATAAATGGCTTCCAGATTATTCCAAAAACCAGCCGGTACCCCTAATACTAACTCGAGTTTTTCAGCCATATCCGGAGTCAAATGCACTTCTCCATTGATCAGTTTGCTGGTATGTTTTTCGGACATCCCCATCCGTTTAGAAAATTCTTTTTGGGTCATGCCTCGATCTTCAAGCAGTTCTTTAATGGTAGCACCGGGCGGCGTCGCAATATAGCTCTTGCTTTCCAACATGAATCTCACTCCTCCCAAATTCTTAATGATAATCTATAATTTCCTGTACTTCTGCAATTTGTATTTCACTACCTATTTGGGTAAATATTAAACGATAGGGATGTTCTAAATCCAGCGCATACTGATTTTCTCTATCCCCCGTTAAGAGATGACAGCGCCCAATACGATATTGAACCATCATCTCCACTGAATCAGCAGCGTTAAGTTCATCAATCCGTTGATGAATTTTTCTAGCCATTATATCCCCGTATGTTTTTCGTGCAGCCTGAGCATTGGTACATACTTTTTCTATTTTTCGGTTTCTATAACTGACCTTCAACGTTTCATCTCATTTACCTATAAGGTTAATTTTATTCTACCATAGTTATCAAGTTTAATCAACAATTTTTATTTACCTCTTAGGTAAATAGCGAAAATATAATTCATCATAACCACGTCCCTTCGGATTGACCGCATTCGTATGAATCTCTTCGTCAAAAAATATATAGCTTTATTAATAAAAAGATGAGGCCTCTATTTTCTATCTAACCATACCATGGTTTCACCATCAAAAACGGTATTCACAGTAAAAATTAATCATATTTTATTTTTTCGCCTTGACTTAGAGACGACTCCAATAGCTATAATGTAAATCAAAAGGAGGGACTACCTTGAAAATAAAAGATGTAAGTGAACAATTACATATTTCGCCGGACACGCTTCGTTACTACGAAAAAATCGGGCTCATCCGCAATGTGCCTCGCGATAAAAACGGCATTCGCGACTACAGTGAAGAAAACTGCAAGAGCATCTCCTTCATCAAATGCATGCGGGCAGCCAACGTTTCTATCTCCGGCCTGACGCGCTATATGGAGCTTTTCGAGAAAGGCGACGCCACTCGTAAGGAACGGCGACAAATTTTAGTCAATGAACGAAACCAACTCCAGAGCAACTTGCAGGACATCCAAGATGCCTTGAGCCACTTGGACTGGAAAATCAAATTATACGACGAAGGAAAGTTCTAGTATTTTTGCAAACATTTTGCAGGAAAGCTTATTTCTCTTTATCGCCGCAAATTTTGACGCCGGTTCCATCATTCACACAGGAGGTACTTATGGAAAATATAGCGCGGCGCGGCTTTTTAAAACTAGCCGGCAGTGCGGCCCTCGGCCTTGCTTTAGGCAAAGCCAACATTCTGCCTGCCATGGCCCAGGCACCGGTCGTAGGCAGTCAGGAAACGACGGCCCAGTCCGGTCAATCCGGCTCCTATGCCAAGGTCTATTACACCAAGCACATCGACGCCGAACACTTAATTAAATTGTACCAGAAGGTCAACGAGGGCATTTACGGCAAGACGGCCATCAAAGTCCACACAGGCGAACAGCACGGCCCGTACATCCTGCCGCGGGACATGGTCAAAGCCTTCCAGGCCCAAGTCCCCGACAGTAATATCGTCGAAACGAACACCCTCTACCCCGGCGACCGCGATACGACAGAAAAACACCGTCGGACCTTAGAAGTCAACGGCTGGAATTTCTGCCCCGTCGACATCATGGATGAAAAAGGCAACGTCATGATGCCCGTCCGCAAGGGCCTCCATTTCTCGGAAGTATCCTTAGGCCGCAACATAACCAATTACGACTCCATGATCGTCCTGACCCATTTCAAAGGCCACGCCATGGGCGGCTACGGCGGATCACTGAAAAATATCGCCATCGGCTGCGCGGACGGTCAGGTCGGAAAACGCCAGGTCCACGCCTTCCATGAATCGCGGACTCCCGTCGGTTCTGACTGGTCAGACAATATGGTTCTCGAAGAAGGTTTTATGGAAAACATGGCCGACTGCGGCAAGGCCATTTGCGACTACTTCGGAAAACACATCGTCTTCCTCAACGTCCTGCGCGCCATGTCCGTCGACTGTGACTGCGCCGGTACCTCGGCAGCCAAACCGGTCATCCCCGATTTAGGCATGATGGCTTCGACGGATATCTTGGCCATCGATCAGGCCAGTGTCGACATGGTCTATGATCAGCCGGAAAGAGATAAGCATGATTTGGTAGAACGAATCGAATCCCGCCACGGCCTGCACCAATTGACGGCCATGCGAAAATTAAAGATGGGAAATGACAAGTACCAGTTGATCTCCATCGACTAAGTCCCCTTTCAAAGAGATTAGCCTTCTAAATAGAATACGGCAAAAAGGCCCTGTGCCCCCTACACCATCTTGTCGGTGTCGGAGAAGCACAGGGCCTCTTTTTTGATTTCTAAGTGCTGCAGAACCTATATCTGCAAAAAAATTGCGGCTGCCAAAAGACAGCCGCAACTTTATATGAGAATCAGAAGATCCTCCAGAGGAACCCTTAAAAACAGGATTAGTTTTGCTTGTTTTCCGGAACGATGCGGACACGCTGGATGGTCGGTTTCCCGTCCTTATCCTTAGCAATCGTATCGATGCGGATGTACTTCAGTTCTGCGGAGAATTCGTTGGCCAAGCGATCCAACGTATCGTCGCCCTGGAGGGCTGCATTCGAGGCAGCGCCTGCCATGATAGCACGATAAACAACAGCTGCGAATTCATAACGCGTCATCATGCGGTTACCATCGAAGTTTCCATCCGGATAGCCTTCGATAATGCCGAGCTGATGAAGCTTAGTAACGTATTCGTAAGCCCAGTGGTTAGCCGGAACATCCGGGAAGAGTTCGCTGCCCTTGGACTCAATCGTACCAGGATTCTGGCCGGTCAACTGATTAATCATTTGACTCTGACGATTGACGATGTCTTCGAGTTTCGCTACGTCATCACGGAGGTGTTTGATTTCCTTAGCCATGCCAACGCGAGAATTCGATACGTTGTTGCCCTGACCTAACTTGAAGGAAACACCGGCGTTAATCATGTTTTCACCGCCGCCGATAGTGCCGCCGACCGAGAAGGTAGTATCTTCATTCGGTTTGTAGAAGGCACCGAAAGCACCGGCGTTCGCGCCGCGATAGTGGCCATAGCCGAAGGCGAAGTCCCACTTATCATCAGGATCGAAGTCCTGCGGATGGAGGGCTGCCAAAGCAGCTGCACCGGCACCGACGCGGTTGATGCGGTTATCCAGTTTATTGACTTCTCCGCCCAGGTTGTTGATAGCCTGGTCGCGCAGGGCCAGCTGGCCGCCATTGACGGCTTCCGTCGAGCCCGGAGCTACGGTTCCGTCAGCAACACCGCTTACGACGTTGTTGCCCATGTTGACATTGCTGTCCTGAATGGTGATTGTACGATCGCTGTCTACGGTCTTGATGGTGACACCGCTGTCATTAATCGTCGTATTGCCCGTCGTAACACTGTCGAGGTCTTTCAAGTCCTTAGACAGTTTGATGTCGAGGCCATCGCCATCGCTGTTTCTTACAACACCGATGTTGCCGCTGGACAGTTTAGACGTATCGGCACCGCCGTTGAGTTTCAGCGTATCGCCGAGGCCAACGGTGACGCTGTTGTCTGCGCCGTCGTCGCCTTGGAAGACACGCCCTTTGCTGACCTTGTCATCTACGACTTTCAGCTGATCTTCCGTAGCAGCACGGCCGGACTGGATATTCGTGCCATCCCAGGTGGTATTATCCAATCCTGTGAGGTACGTACCCGTTGCCGGATTGCCGTCGTTTGCCGTGTTTGCCTGGTTGCCCAGAACGGCACCGCCTGCAGAAATCTGGCCTTTAGAGCCGTCCAGTTTGACCTGGTTATCGCCGCTGCCGGCCGTAACGGTGGCACCGTTGCCGTCGATATTGACCTGCTTGGATGCATCACTATTGTCGCCAAGAGTAATGTTATCATTCAGGTTAACCTTGTTATCAGCATCTACGGTGATGTTCTTACCGGACTGAGCTTTCGCTGCGTCGGCTGCTGCATTGGCAATGTTCTTAACATCACCGATGTTAGCTCCATTCGTATCCGTATTATACGTCGGTTTACCGGCAGCATCGAGACCGTCAGCGCCGCTAGCTACGTCTTTGATTTGCGTATTTCCGGCATTGATACCATTCTTATCGATGGAAATACCGGAGTCTTTAATAGCAATCTTATTAGTAGAAACGCCGCTTTGATCGATTGATGTATTACCAGCATTAATAGAACCGTCTGTACCAAGGTCAACATTCTTATTTAAGCCAACTTCAATCTTGCCATCTTTAACAGATGTTACAGTATTGCCGTCACCAGTGATGTTAATCGTGCCACCTAAGTTTTGTTTTACAGTTCCGTTATCGTCAGCACCTAAAACG
Organism: Megasphaera massiliensis; assembly: GCF_036305205.1. Classification (NCBI taxonomy): domain Bacteria; kingdom Bacillati; phylum Bacillota; class Negativicutes; order Veillonellales; family Veillonellaceae; genus Megasphaera; species Megasphaera massiliensis. The sequence continues at coordinate 112,960 of NZ_JAXIXE010000050.1, read as the reverse complement.
AACCCGCCGCCATTATCAGCATTTTTAATATCATTGACAGCGTTGTTCAAATCTCCGATGTTAGCTGCGTTATTGTAGTTTTCTTGACCACGTACAGTCGTATCATACATATTACCGTCGATACCGCTGGCTACATTAACAATTTGATTACCACCGTTGTCCAAACCTTTATTAGTAAGGGTTACCGGATTCGAACCGCCATTGATAGTTACACCGCTGTTATTGATAACGGTGTTGCCCATGGTTACGGAACCGGTAGAACCGAGGTTCAGGTCTTTATTGAGCTTAACGGTTAAGAGACCATTGTCGCCATCCTGGCTGGATACGACACCGATGTTGCCATCCGTGAGGTCTGCTTCAGTCTTTGCATTGCCTTTGACATTGACCTGGTTGTTCAGCTTAACCTTAGAGGTATCGCCGAAGTCACCGCCGTACTTCATACCGTCGTCGAGGGTTGCAACCTGATGGTTCGTGCCTTGCGGATCGGTGTAGATGATACGAGTCATGGTGTCACCGGCTGCACCGTTGACGCCGGCAGCGCCAGGCGTGGTATAGATGTCGGTCATGCCGTCTTTGCCGTTGAGCCCGATGTGGCCTTCCAAGCCGTCGACGCCATCGACACCGTCTTTACCGGTGATGCTGACACCGTCTTTACCGTCGGCTCCCTTAATCGAGATACCGTCGTTGCCGTCGATAGCTACACTGTTTCCATCGCTGCCGTTAACACCGATAGATCCGTTCGTGCCATCTTTGGCTCCGATAGAGAGGTTGTCAGACAGGGCTACGGTAATCTTGCCATTCACGGCATCAGCCGTAGTCGTAATATTGCTGCCGTCACCGGCAATTTGAATGGTCTTACCCAGGTCTTGCTTAACAGCTGTGCCGCTGTCATCGGTCAGGCCGAAGCCGCCCGTTGCGTTTTCACTGGTACCATCCGTAATGGCATCGCTTACGGTCTTCAGCTGATCTTCCGTAGCTGCACGACCGCTTACGATATCCGGATCGGATACATCCCAAGTTGTATTGTCTAAGCCGGTTACAAAGTTACCGTCTTCAGCAACTTTACCGACTGTAGTTACACCTTGATAACCGATTACAGCATCGCCGGCTTCTACGGTATTCAAACCGGTAATGTCTTTCGCCAAGCGAACCGTCAGTTTGCCATTTTCACCGTCTTGTTCGGCAACGATGCCAATGTTGTTGTCCGTAGATAACTTCGTAGCATCCGTTTCTCCGCCGACAATATTGACGGTCTTATTCAGTTTGACGGCGGCAGAACCGGTATCACCGGTGTACTTCATGCCGTCATCAAGGGTTGCGACCTGATGGTTCGTGCCTGCCGGATCGGTGTAGATGATGCGAGTCATAGTATCACCATCTTTACCGTTGACGCCGGCTTCACCCGGAGTGGTATAGATGTCGGTCATGCCGTCTTTGCCATTGAGGCCAATGTGGCCTTCCAAGCCGTCGACGCCATCGACGCCGTCTTTACCGGTGATGCTGACGCCATCTTTACCGTCGGCTCCCTTAATGGAGATGCCGTCGTTACCGTCAATGGCAACGCTGTTTCCATTGCTGCCGTTGACACCGATAGAGCCGTTAGTGCCATTTGCTGCACCAATGGAGAGGTTGTCGGCAAGCTTCAGGTCATAGGTAGTCTTATCGCCAACAGTCGTCGATGTAAGTTTTAAGTTGCTGCCAGTATAATTGCCACCAGTACCGGCTTCGGTGCCACCTTCAACGGTGACTGCTGTAGCGGCAGCCTTTAACTGTCCGTAATTGACAGCATCCGTATCATTAACACCGGTGCCTACGTTAGTAATCGTATTGCCGCCGTTGTTGAGGCCGGTACCGGTCAAGGTTACAGGGTTACCCGTGCCTGTGCCGGTTGCAGGTGTAATAGTAACGCCATCGTTGTTCATTACCGTGGCACCTGTCTTAACCGAGCCGGTGTCGCCCAAGTTGATGTCTTTATTGAGCTTAACCGTCAACAGACCATTGTCGCCATCCTGGCTGGATACGACACCGATGTTTCCATCAGTGAGGTTAGCTTCTGTCGTGGCATTGCCCTTGACATTGACCTGATTGTTCAGTTTCACAGCCGAAGTCGTACCAAAGTCGCCACCGTACTTCATGCCGTCACTCAAGGTAGCGACCGTCTGATCACCGACAGTGATACGGTCAACAGGAGTACCGGTTACGTCATCGACGCTAGGACCAACTTTAATATTTACAGTCGTTCCCGGCGTTCCGTCAGCTCCGGCAGGGCCGGTCAAGCCGATGGAGCCATCAGCGCCGTTGATAACGACGGCCGAGCCGTCTTTACCGTTGACGCCAATCTTACCGTCGACACCATCTGTACCGTCAGCACCGTCTTTGGCACCGATGGAGATATCGTTGCTCAAGGCAACCGTCAGTTTACCCGTCGCAGCATCGGCTGTCGTCGTAATATTCTGACCATCGCCGGCAATCTGAATGGTCTTACCCAGGTCTTGCTTAACAGCAGTGCCGCTGTCGTCGGTCAGGCCGAAGCCGCCCGTTGCGTTTTCACTGGTACCATCCGTAATGGCATCGCTTACAGTCTTCAGCTGATCTTCCGTAGCTGCACGACCGCTTACGATATCCGGATTGGATACATTCCACGTCGTGTTGTCTAAGCCGGTTACATAGCTTCCGTCTTGGGCAACGCCGCCGGCGGTGATAACGCCTTGATTACCTATAACAGCGTCGCCGGCTTCTACGGTGTTCAACCCGGTAATGTCTTTCGCCAGGCGAACCGTCAATTTGCCATTGTCGCCGTCTTGTTCGGCAACGATGCCAATGTTGTTGTCGGTAGATAACTTCGTGGAATCCGTTTCTCCGCCGACAATGTTGACGGTCTTATTCAGTTTGACGGCGGCAGAGCCGGTATCACCGGTGTATACCATGCCATCATTCAAGGTGGCTACAGTCTGGTCACCTACCGTAATTCTATCTACAGGCGTACCGGTTACGTCATCGACGCTAGGACCAACTTTAATATTTACAGTCGTTCCCGGCGTTCCATCTGCTCCGGCAGGGCCGGTCAAGCCGATGGAGCCGTCAGCACCGTTGATAACGACGGACGCACCGTCTTTACCGTTGACGCCGATCTTGCCGTCGACACCGTCTGTACCGTCAGCGCCGTCTTTGGCACCGATGGAGATGTCATTGCTCAAGGCTACGGTGATGTTACCGTTTGTAGGATCAGTCGTAGTTGTAATATTCTGACCATCGCCTACGATGCCAAGGGCTTCACCCAAGTCACGATGTACCGTTTCTCCACTATCGGCCGTGAAGTCCATGCCCTTATTAACCAAGGCATCGCTCACATTATTAAGGTCGCCGATGTTGGCTGCATTGGTATCCGTATTGTAGGTCGGGTTACCGTCAGCATCGACGCCGTCAGAGCCGCTGGCTACGTTGGTGATCTGATTGCCGCCGTTGTTCAGGCCGGTGCCGGTCAAGGTTACAGGGTTACCGGTGCCCGTGCCTGCGTCCGGCGTAATCGTAATGCCATCATTGTTCATTACCGTAGCACCTGTGCTGACAGAGCCGGTCGAGCCTAAGTCGATGTCTTTATTGAGCTTAACCGTCAACAGACCATTGTCGCCGTCCTGGCTGGATACGACGCCGATGTTGCCATCAACAAGGTTAGCTTGATTTGTTGCATTACCTTTTACGTTAACTTGGTTATTCAATTTAACAGACGATGCATCCCCGAAGTCGCCGCCGTACTTCATGCCGTCGTCGAGGGTTGCAACGGTTGCACCACCGACCGTAATGCGGTCAATGAGCGTACCGGTTACGTCGTTGACGCTAGATCCGGCTGCAATAGTAGCCGTTGGCTGCGTTCCGTCAGCTCCGGCAGGGCCGGTCAAGCCGATAGTACCGTCAGCGCCGTTGATAGCGACGGCCGAGCCATCTTTGCCGTTGACGCCAATCTTACCGTCGACACCGTCTGTACCGGCTGTGCCGATAGAGATGTCATTGCTCAAGCCAACGGTAATTTTCTTGCCATCAGCATCGGCGGTCGTCGTAAGATTACCGTCACCAGCGATTTGAATGGTCTTACCCAGGTCTTGCTTAACAGCGTTGCCGCTGTCGTCGGTCAGGCCGAAGCCGCCCGTTGCGTTTGCACTGGTACCATCCGTAAGAGCATCGCTTACGGCCTTAAGCTGATCTTCCGTAGCTGCACGGCCGGTTACGATATCAGGATTGGATACATTCCATTCGGTATTTTCCAAACCGGTTACATAGCTGCCCGTTTGAGCAACGCCGCCGGCCGTTGTTTCTGTCTGATGACCGATGGTAGCCTTGCCGGCCGTTACGGTATTCAACCCGGTAATGTCTTTCGCCAGGCGAACCGTCAATTTGCCGTTTTCATCTTCTTGTTCGGCAACGATGCCAATGTTGTTGTCCGTAGACAACTTGGTAGCATCGGTTTCGCCGCCGACAATGTTGACGGTCTTATTCAGTTTGACGGCGGCAGAACCGGTATCACCGGTGTATACCATGCCGTCATTCAGGGTGGCTACAGTCTGGTTACCTACCGTAATTCTATCTGCAGCAGTACCGGTTACGTCATTAGCGCTGGTACCTGCTTTAATGGTGACCGGCGAGCCGTCAGTCGTATTCAAGGCGATGGAGCCGTCAGCACCGTTGATAGCCACTGCGGAACCGTCTGCACCGTTCACGGTAACCGAGCTGTCGGTACCAGTTGTACCGGCCGCACTGTCGGCAGCACTGCCTAAGGTAATCTTATCGGCAAGTTTCAGATCATAAGTCGTCTTATCGCCAACAGTCGTCGACGTAAGTTTCAAGTTGCTGCCGGTATAATTGCCATCAGTACCGGCTGGAGTACCACCTTCAACGGTGACCGCCGTAGCGGCCGCTTTCAACTGACCGTAATTGACAGCATCCGTGTCAGCAGAACCAGCAGCAACGTTAGTAATTCTATTACCGCCGTTGTTGAGGCCTCCGTCAGTAAGGCTTACGGCTGTATCGCCAGTACCAATAGTCATACCGCTATTATTAATTACAGTTGCACCTGTTGTTACGGAACCATCGTCACCTAAGTCTATATTCTTAGCTAATTGAACTTTTAACTGACCGTTAACATTGTTTACACCAATGTTTTTATCAGTCAATTTAGTTGCGTCAGCACCGCCAACGATGTCGAGCTGTTCATTGAGTGTCTTAGCGATGACTTTCGCCGTGTCGGTCTGACCGTCGTCACCGGCATACTTCTGACCGTCACTCATAGTAGCGATAGTTTCGCCGCTTACAGTGATACGATCAATTGGAGTACCGGCCAAGTTATTCACTTGAGTACCCGCTGCGATAGTAGCGGTTGGAGCGGCTGTTCCGTCAGCTCCGGCAGGACCGGTCAAGCCGATGGAGCCGTCAGCACCATTGATAACTACAGCAGAGCCGTCTTTACCGTTGACGCCGATCTTACCGTCGGCACCGTCTGTACCGGCTTTACCTACAGAGAGCTCATTGCTCAGGCCTACGGTAATTTTACCTTTAGTAGCATCAGCAGTAGTTGTAATATTACCGTCGCCGGCGACTTGAATCGTTTCGCCAAGGCTTTGTGTAACTTTTTCACCACTATCATCAGTCAAACCGAAGGCACCGGTACCGGTCGAAATGGCGTTAACCTTATCATTGACAGCTTTTAACTGATCTTCAGTTGCTGCACGTCCGGTTACGGCATCCGGATTCGACGTATCCCAAGCTGTATTGCCTAAACCTGTCAAATAGGTGCCTGTCTGAGATACACCATTAGCCGTGGTTACCGTCTGGTTGCCCAAGACGGCTGTACCGACGGTTACAGAACCGGTGTCGCCTAAGTTGATGTCTTTCACTAACTGGACTTTTAACTGGCCGTTAACGTTGTTGACGCCAATGTTATTGTCCGTCAATTTCGTTGCGTCAGCACCGCCAACGATATCAAGCTGTTCGTTGAGGGTCTTAGCAATGACTTTCGTCGTATCGGACAGGCCGTCATCACCGGCATATTTCAAACCGTCACTCATGGTGGCAACCGTCTGGCCGCCTACAGAGATACGGTCAACGGAAGTTCCGGCCAAGTTATTGGCACTGGTGCCGGCCTGGATGGTTACAGGGGAACCATCAGCTGTATTAAGAGCGATAGAGCCGTTGGAGCCATTGATAGCTACGGCCGAACCATCTGTACCTTTAGTAGTAACAGAACCGTCAGCACCATTGACGACTACGGAAGAACCGTCAGCACCGTTCAGCGTAATAGAGCTGTCGGTACCGGTTGCCCCCGTCGTGCTGTCTGCAGCTTCGCCTAAAGTAATCTTATCGGCAAGTTTTACGTCATAGGTCGGTGAACCATTGGCTGTCGTCCCTGCTTTCACCTGCAGGTTGTCCCCCGCATAGGTTCCATCAGTCGGTGCAGCAGTGCCGCCTTCAACCGTAATTTCAGTCGTTTTCGATTCACCAATCGTTATCTTGCTGATTCTATCTTCCAACTGAGCTACGTTAACGGCATCGGTACCATCCGTACCGGTAGCAACGTTAGTAATCTTGCTGCCGCCGGCATTGATGCCGCCGGTTGTTACAGACGGACCATTAGTGATGGTTAAACCACTGTTATTGATGACCGTGTTGCCGGTAGTTACAGAACCGTTTTCACCTAAGTTGAGGTCTTTATTCAATTTCACGACTAACAGACCGTTGTCGCCATCCTGGCTGGATACGACACCGATGTTGCCGGAAGTAAGGTTAGCTTCCGTGGTTGCTTCGCCTTTTACGTCAACTTGGTTATTCAATTTGACGTTGGAAACGGTACCGAAGTCACCGCCGTATTTCATACCGTCATCAAGAGTTGCGACAGTAGCGCCACCGACAGTAATGCGGTCAATAGGAGTACCTGCCAAGTTATTCACTTGAGTGCCCGCTGCGATGTTTACAGGGGAACCGGAACCGGCATTCAAAGCGATGGAGCCATCAGCACCGTTAATGGTTACGGCAGAGCCGTCTTTACCGTTAACAGCTACTTTACCGTCTTCGCCATCCGTGCCTGTCGTACCGATGGAAACATCATTGCTCAAGCCTACGGTGATCTTGCCATTGGTGGCATCAGACGTAGTCGTGATGTTGCCGTCACCGGCAATATTTAAGGTTTCACCTAAGTTACGGTGTACAGCATCACCGCTGTCGGCCGTGAAATTCAGGCCATCATTGGTTAATTCTGTCTTAGCCGCATCGGTAATATTCTTAATGTCACCGATATTGGCACCATTGGTAAGGTTATTGTACGTCGGGTTGCCGTCATCATCGACACCATCGGAACCGCTGGCTACGTTAGTAATCTGCTTGCTGCCGCCGTCGATGCCCGTCGTCGTGACAGACGGACCGTTGGTGATGGTCAAGCCGCCGGTCGTGAGGGCCGTATCGCCGACTTTCACACCGTCGTTGTTGACAACGGTATTGCCGGTCGTTACAGAACCGGTCGAGCCTAAGTCGAGATCCTTATTCAGGCTGACTTCAAGAGCCCCGTCTTTAACGGTTGTCGTGATGTTAGAAACGCCATCCGGATTATCGGTCGTAGCCGTTCCGTCGGTGACGCCGCCTTTAACGGTAATCGTCTTGCCGAGGTCCTGCTTAACCGTGGTACCGCTGCCATCAGTGAGGCCGAAGCCACCGGTTGCATTTTCACTGGTACCATCAGTAACAGCAACGACTGCGTCGCTTACGGTCTTCAACTGATCTTCCGTAGCTGCACGACCGGTTACGATATCCGGATTGGATACATTCCACGTCGTGTTGTCCAAACCGGTTACATAGCTGCCCGTTTCAGCAACACCGCTAGCTGTAGTTTCTGTCTGCGTACCGATGGTAGCATCGCCGGCTGTTACGGTGTTCAAACCGGTAATATCTTTCGCCAAGCGAACGGTCAGTTTGCCATTGTCGCCGTCTTGTGCGGCTACGATGCCAATGTTGTTGTCCGTAGACAACTTCGAGGAATCGGTTTCACCGCCAACGATATTGACGGTCTTATTCAATTTAACGGCTGCCGTTCCGGTGTCACCGGTGTATACCATGCCGTCATCAAGAGTAGCTACGGTCGAACCGCCTACGGTGACTCGGTCAATGGAGTTACCGTTGACGTCGTTAGCAGCCGTACCGGCTTTAATCGTAACCGGCGAGCCGTCTGCCGTATTCAGGGCGATAGAGCCGTCAGCACCGTTGATAGCAACGGCGGAACCGTCTTTACCGTTGACGGTAATGGAGCTGTCCGTCCCTTCTGTACCTGCGGCACTATCGGCTTTACTACCTAAAGTAATGTTATCAGCCAGTTTCACGTCATAAGTCGTGGCACCGGTCGTTTCTGTTTTTTCGGTAATCTGCAAATTGCCGCCTGTATAAGTACCGTCGGTACCGGCTGCGATGCCGCCGTCAACAGTAACGTTCGTTTTAGCGCCTTCACCGGCAGTTACACCGGCAATTGCCTTAGTCAACTGATCTACGTTAACGGCATCGGTACCGTCAGTACCAGTGGCAACGTTGGTAATCTTCTTGCTGCCAGCATTAATGCCGTCACTAGTAACAGACGGACCATTAGTAATAGTTAAGCCGCTGTTGTTCACAACAGTATTCCCAGTCGTTAAGGAACCTGTTTCACCTAAGTTGATATCTTTATTGAGTTTAACCGTTAACAGGGCATTGTTACCATCTTGGCTGGATACGACACCGATGTTACCTGTAGTAAGATCAGCTTCAGTAGTTGCTTCGCCCTTTACGTCAACTCTATTGTTCAATTTAACAGACGCAATGCTACCAAAATCGCCATAGTATTTCATACCATCATCAAGCGTGGCTACAGTAGCACCGCCTACGGTAATACGATTGATTGGCGTATCCGCTAAGTTATTAACTTGAGTACCTGCGCCGATAGTTACAGGCGAACCGTCAGCCGTATTCAAAGCGATAGTACCATCGGCACCATTGATAGCAACAGCAGAGCCGTCTTTACCGTTAAGGGTAATGGAGCTGTCCGTACCTTCTGTCCCGGCTGCAGTGTCGGCTGCACTACCTAAAGTAATGTTATCAGCTAATTTCACATCATAAGTCGTAGCCCCGGTCGTTTCGGTTTTTTCAGTAATCTGCAAGTTGCTGCCCGTATAGTTACCATTGGTACCGGCTGCAGTACCACCTTCGACAGTAAGGTTCGTCTTGCTGCCTTCACCGGCAGCTACACCTTCAATGGCCTTTGTCAACTGACCTACGTTAACTGCATCTGTATCGGCTGTACCGGCAGCCACGTTGATAATCTTTTGATTGCCATTGTCGAGGCCGGAACCGGTCAAGGATACAGGAGAACCTGTAGCAGGGGTAATCGTAATACCGCTATTATTAACAACCGTATTGCCTGTTGTTAAGGAACCGGTGGAGCCTAAGTCAACGTCTTTGACTAACTGAACTTTTAATTGGCCGTTAACGTTATTGACGCCAATGTTTTTGTCCGTCAATTCACCGTCAGCACCGCCAATAATGTCGAGCTGTTCGTTGAGGGTCTTCGGAATAACTTTCGTCGTATCCGTCTGGCCGTCATCACCGGCAAATTTAAGACCGTCGCTCATGGTAGCAACTGTCTGACCACCTACGGTAATGCGGTCGACAGGAGTGCCGGCTAAGTTATTAACTTGAGTTCCGGCTCCAATAGTTACCGGCGAGCCGTCAGCCGTATTCAAAGCGATCGTGCCGTCAGCACCGTTGATGGCTACAGCAGAGCCGTCTTTACCGTTAACGGTAATGGAGCTGTCTGCACCTTCAGTAGAACCGTCTTCGCTGGCTTTTTCACCAAGGGCAATCGTATTGCTCAGGCCTACGGTGAGCTTACCATTGGTGGCATCAGCCGTCGTCGTAGTGTTGCCGTCACCGGCAATCTGAATCGTCTTGCCCAAATCTTGTTTCACAGCCGTGCCGCTGTCATCGGTCAGGCCGAAGCCACCGACTGCGTTTTCACTGGTGCCGTCGATAATGGCATCGCTAACAGTCTTCAGCTGATCTTCCGTAGCTGCCCGACCGGTTACGATATCCGGATTGGATACATTCCACGTCGTATTGTCTAACCCGGTTACATAACTGCCGTCTTGGGCAACGCCGCCGGCGGTAACAACACCTTGATCACCAATTACAGCATCACCTGCTTCAACGGTATTCAAACCGGTAATATCTTTCGCCAAGCGGACCGTCAATTTGCCATTGTCGCCGTTTTGTTCAGCTACTATGCCAATATTGTTATCGGTAGATAATTTGGAGGAGTCCGTTTCACCACCAATAATATTGACTGTTTTATTCAATTTAACGGCAGCCGTTCCGGTATCACCGGTATAAACCATGCCGTCATCAAGTGTTGCAACGGTCGCGCCGCCTACGGTGACTCGGTCAATGGAGTTACCGTTGACGTCGTTAGCAGCCGTGCCGGCTTTAATCGTAACCGGCGAGCCGTCGGCCGTATTCAGGGCGATAGAACCGTCAGCACCGTTGATAGCAACGGCGGAACCGTCTTTACCGTTAACGGTAATGGAGCTGTCCGTACCTTCTGTCCCCGCTGCAGTGTCGGCTTTACTACCTAAGGTAATGTTATCGGCCAGTTTCACGTCATAAGTCGTAGCACCGGTTGTTTCTGTCTTTTCGGTAATTTGCAAGTTGCTGCCTGCATAGTTGCCATTGGTACCGGCTGCGGTGCCGCCTTCGACAGTAAGGTTCGTCTTGCTGCCTTCACCGGAACTTACTCCTGCAATAGCCTTTGTCAACTGATCGACATTGACAGCATCCGTGCCATCCGTACCGGTTGCAACGTTGGTAATCTTATTACCGCCAGCATTGATACCGCTGGAAGTAACAGACGGACCATTGGTAATCGTCAACCCACTATTATTGATGGTCGTGTTGCCTGTCGTGACAGAGCCGGTTTCGCCTAAGTCGATGTCTTTATTTAATTTCACGACTAACAGACCGTTATCGCCAGCCTGGCTGGATACGACACCGATGTTGCCCTTCGTAAGGTCAGCTTCCGTAGTTGCTTCACCTTTCACGTTAACTTGATTATTCAATTTAACGTTGGAAACAGTACCGAAGTCGCCGCCGTATTTCATACCGTCATTAAGGGTAGCCACGGTTGCGCCACCTACGGTAATACGGTTAACAGGAGAGCCGGTTACGTCATTGACGCTGGAGCCGGCCTGAATGGTAATCGGAGAGCCACTGCCAGTGTTCAAGGCGATAGAACCGTCTTTGCCATTAATAGCTACAGCAGAGCCGTCAGCACCGTTAACGGTAACCGTGCCGTCTTCGCTGCCGCTTGTACCGATACCGATAGTATTGCTTAAGCCAACGGTGATTTTACCATTGGTCGCATCAGCTGTCGTTTTCACATTCCCGTCACCGGCAATCTGAATCGTCTTGCCAAGGTCTTGTTTTACAGCTGTACCGCTGTCGTCGGTCAAGCCAAAACCGCCGGTTGCGTTTTCACTGGTGCCATCGGTAATGGCATCGCTTACCTTCTTCAGCTGGTCTTCTGTTGCGGCACGACCGGTTACGATATCCGGATTGGATACATCCCAATCGGTATTGTCTAATCCGGTTACATAGCTGCCAGTTTCAGCAATGCCACTAGCCGTCGTTTCTGTCTGCGTACCGATTGTAGCATCACCGGCGGTTACGGTGTTCAAACCGGTAATATCTTTCGCCAATTGAACCGTTAATTTAGCATTGTCACCATCTTGAGCGGCCACAATGCCAATATTGTTATCAGTAGATAATTTAGTGGAGTCTGTTTCGCCACCAACGATATTTACTGTTTTATTCAATTTAACGGCGGCTGTTCCGGTATCACCGGTATAAACCATGCCGTCATCAAGGGTGGCGACCGTCGCACCACCTGCGGTAATACGGTTAATAGAGGTACCGTTTACGTCGTTAGCAGCTGTGCCTGCTGCGATAGTAGCTGTAGAACCGTCGGTACCCGTCAAGGCAACAGAACCCGTTGCACCATCAACAGCTACAGAAGATCCACCTGTACCGTTAACAGTAAGGGAGCCGTCCGTACCACTTGTACCGGTGCTACCTAAAGTAACATTATCAGCAAGTTTGAGGTCGTATGCTGTAGAATTAGTACCCGTCGTAGAGGTAATTTGCAAATTGCTGCCTGTATAAGTACCGCTTGTACCGGCTGCCGTACCGCCTTCAACAGTGACCGTAGTCGTTGTGCCTGATCCGCCGCTGACACCGGCGATAGCCTGATTCAATTGAGACACGTTAACGCCATCGGTACCGGCTGTACCGGCAGCAACGTTAGTAATCTTATTACCGCCATTATTAAGACCTGTACTTGTTAACGATACTGCAGAACCGCTAGTTGGTCTGATAGTCATACCGTTACCGCTAACAGTTGTACGCGTACCCGTGTCAGGATTGGTCAAATAGATAGTTTCCAAACCACGAAGGGTTTTATTCAAACGAAGGGTAACCGTATTATCGCTTATGATAGCGCCGATATTAGGATCGGTAGTAAAATCAGACTGATAGTACAGTGTATTGTCGACGCCACCGGTAATCTTCAACGATTGATTTAAAAGCTTCGTAACGGTACGCGGTGTGCCGTCAGAACCATAGGTAGTCGTGTAGCTGCTATCTTTAAAATCACCGGTAGTCGCCAGCATAGTATTCGTCCACTGTTTCATATTTACGGCATCTGTATCATACTGGCCGGCTGCTAAACCGGTAAGTTTACGCGTCAACGCACTTCCGTTGGCTCCGTCAGTACCAATGGAAACGACACCAGCCGAGCTATTCCATACACCGCCACTGGTAGTACGGCATTACCTTTGGTGGAAAGCCAACTGCTCCATGTGCTGTCCTGGTTATTCCAACCGGCACTAGTAGTATCGGTTGCACGCGTTGTAGAGGAACCGGAACCGATGGCCACACTGGTTGCTACATTTGCCGCAGCACCACTACCCAAGGCAATGGCACTCGTTGCTGATGCATCGGTACTGGCTGTTTTACCGATTGCAATACCGGTATTTGCAACAGTAGTCGCTTGATGACCGATAGCGATCGTATCCTGTCCGGTACCGTCAGCACCGGAGTTCGCTTCGCGACCGATAGCAATACTTCTCGTACCGGACGTCTTAGTTAGGTAGCCTATAGAAACAGAACTAGCACCACTGGCTGTATTTTCATAACCGGCTGCAAGTGAGTAGTTACCGGTAGCTTGAGCCGTTCGACCTAAGGCCATGGCTCCTCCACCGCTGGATACAGCGCCATAACCTACAGCCATAGAGCGCAAACCGCTCGCCTGTGCGCTATTACCTACGGCAATAGTGTATTGATTGCTGGCAGTTGCGGCTGCCCCGGCAGCAAGAGAACCTATGGACGTAGCCTTGGCACTGTTACCGACAGCGGTAGTACTAACGGCACTTGCGACAGCACCATCACCGATAGCGGCAGCGCTAATATCAGTTGCCTGACTTGTAGATCCAATAGCTACTGTATGGAACGAAGTTGCTTTAGCCCCGGAACCTATGGCAGCTGCAGCTAGGCCATTACCATCATAGGAAGTCTTACTAGTATCCGTATTACCGGCAACAGCATTATTACCAATAGCGATAGCGTCCGTAGAGTATGAACGAGTGTTAGTACCGATGGACATAGTATTTTCATAGGCCAGCGTACTCCCATCAGGTTGACCGGCATACGCATTCTGACCAATGGCAATACCATGAATAGCATTCGTTCGGTTATTTGAACCTACAATAACTGAATTACCGGCACGACCGTAAGCAATATTGTCATGGCCAATCATGACACGGCCGCCGAGAGCCGAACTGAGGCCCGTGCCATCAGGTGTATCTTCCGACGCAGTGGTGGTCGGAGCAATAGCAGTCTGATTAGCACCGATAACAACATCATTGATACCGTAGGCTAAGGCCGATTTACCAATCGCAACGGCATTGGCACCGCTCTGGGTTACGCCGCCGACTGAATAAGTACCACCGGCGATAGCACCATCGCCCATTGCAATTGCGTAATTAATGGCTGCCGTAGCACCACCGATAGCAATCGTTTCTGTACCGGTCGCAGAGGCATCAGTCCCCAAAGCAAGGGCATCTTCACCGTTTGACGTAGCCGTACCTACAGAAACAGCGCCGGCACCGGTAGCTGTCGCGTTAGCACCTACAGCCATCGTGTCATTGTCTTGAGCCCCCGGATAACGCCCTGCTACAACTCGCTGCGCCGCTTCTGCCGGTAAGGTAACGGTTGAAACGAGTCCCAAGGCTAAGCTGCTTACGACGGCCAGGCTCAGCAAGCTATGGGACACGCGCGCCGTATGCTGCGATTTCGTTTTACTATTTCTCTTGGCAAGCTCGGAAACGACGACGTAGGCGTTTCTCACCTTGCTCCAGACGACCTTATAGATCTTATTCATACAAAAATCTTCCTCCTTAATTAAATCCCAATAACAACTCGTCAAAAAAACAACGGATGCACTCGGAATCTGTCCTGACAGTAGGTATGGGACCTGTCAGGATATGTCAATGATTTGTGATGTACGGTTCCAACAAAAAAATACCGTCTCGGTAATTCGTCCCCCGTTAAAACGCTCAAGCACAAATCAGGCTGCCAACACCCCTTTCTGCTGTGATGTTCTTCCATGAAACGTATACACTTTAACGATAAGTTACACTTCAAAACAAAATTGGGAATGTAATAAAAGCACATTTATAAATACTGTGTTATTCTTTATAATAGACAAAACAACTCCACAAAACGCTTTATTTTATTTTTTATTGAAGGTGTCCACTTAAAATATATTCAAAAAAACGTCCGTAATCCCAATTATTGTTTCATTTCTAATGTGGATTGTTTTAATCTTTGATATAATATATCATACAACAAATAACTTGTAAAGATTATCCATAAAAAATCCGTTCTATCACATAAATATAGATGAAACAAAAGACATATTTTATATACAAGAAAGTATATTATGTGTTAATATATTACATTTTCTACTACAATACAAAGCACTTCGCTCTCACCATCAAAAAGCCAAAAAGCGAGGAAATAACACAATCTTTTCTACAAAAAAACAGCCGAGTTTAGATATATCGGCTGTCTCTGTTATACAGTTATGTATTGTCACAAGGTGTCTGTCATAAGCATTTCTAAGTATAATTGGGACAAAAGTTGTCCATAATAGGGCTATAATTCGCAAAAGTTTTGAATAATTTTGCTTTCGCTAAAAGGACAAAAGAAAAAAACCGGTTGTATCATTACTCAACGAGTCATAATACAACCGGTTTTCATGTATGGTGGGCGGTAATGGATTCGAACCATCGACCCCCTCGATGTCAACGAGATACTCTAACCAACTGAGCTAACCGCCCATACAGTGCACATTTCGTGCGACTCATATAGTATACCTTGTTTTTCCCATCTTGGCAAGTCTTTTTTTATTGAATCTTGGTCAAGGCATATTCAATCTGACGACGGGTCACGAGACCGTCATAAGGCCGGCTCATTTGGCCGCCACGGGCGATGAAGATAACCTGCGGTACGTCGCTGATGCCGTAGTCCCGAAAAAGCTGCCCATCCCCCTTGTAGACAGGAAGATCGTAGCCTTCTTTTCGGCAGTATTCCGCCCCCTCATCGGCATCGGGTCCGACGGGGACGGCGACAAAGGAAATGTCCTGTCCGTACTTTTCGTACATCTCTTCCATGACGGCCAGGTTCTTCAGGCTGTCGTCGCTCCAGACGGCCCAGAAAAAGAGACAGACCGGTTTTTCATTATATAAGCTTTGCAGGCGAACGGCTCCATTCGGACCGTAGAGGCGTTCATCGGGGGCCATCATTTCCGTCTCGGTCCGGCTCACCTCTTCGGCCGCTTCGATCGTCGCCGAGCTGTAGGCATCCGGTTCTTTTTCAGGCCAAAAAAAGAGGCTGAGGATGACGCAGACGGCTGCTAATAGGGAAAGTATCTTTGTTTTTGTAGTCATGAGTTCTCCTTTCGTCCATTATAACCGACTTATGGATAAACTTCAAACACGCCCCAAGGTCCAAAAAAGGGACCGCACCGAAAGTACGGCGCAGTCCCTGAGTCTGGGGAAAATGAAATATATGATACACCTAGGCGTGAATATAGATACGGACGGCACGATTGATGAGGTTGATTTTCCGTCCATAGAAGAGATAATACATAACAAAACAGGCAGCGGCGATGACACCGGCGACGATGTAGAGCTGGGGGAAGGTCAAGATGCCCTGAAGGCTGCCGAGGACGTAAGGCACGACGCCGAGACCGAGGTCAAGGGCAACGAAGTACGTCGACAAGGCCACGCTGATGCGGTACGGCGGCGTCAATTTGATGCAGACGGCCTGTCCGTTCGACATGAAGGTCCCATAGCCGAGGCCGACGAAGACACCGGACAGGAGGAGCTGCCACGACGTTCCTGTAATACTCAGCAGGAAGAGGCCGATGGCCAGACAGATGTAGCACGGATAGAGGACGTAATTTTCTCCCTTACGGTCGAAGACGATGCCCGTCAGCGGACGGGTCAAGGTTATGACGACGGCATAGACGATGAAGAAGAAGGTCCCGGCTTCCACCAAGTTGATTTCCCGGGCATAGGCGGCCAGGAAGGTCAGGACGCTGGAATAAGCAAAGCCCATGAAAAAACCGATGATGGAGATGACCATAACCCGGTATTCGACGTAGTTGTCGAGGGTCATGGCTTTCATCTTGGCGATCTGTTCGGCCGTCAGTTCAATTTCATTGATATGAAGGATGATGCAGCCGATCATGCACAGGCCGACCAAGACGGCGCAGAGGGTAATGATGAAGGTAAAGTTGGTGATGACGATAAGGAGCATGCCCAGGAAGGGGCCGACAGCGGCTGCCAAGCTGGTACTGAGGCCGTAGTAGTTGATGCCCTGGCCTCTTTTTTCAGGCGGGATACAGGAGGCGACGATGGTGTTGGTCGCCGTCGATACGATGCCGTAGGCCATGCCGTTTAAGAAGCGGATGACGTAAAGGATAGCGAGATTCGGGATATAAAAATACAATAAGGTCGTTACGAAATAAAAGATGATGCCGCCATAAAGGGACATGCGGCGGCCGTAGAGTTCAATGGCCTTGCCGAACTGAAGGCGTGCCAAGAGGGTGCCGACGATGAAGATGCCCGATGCCAGTCCTGCTTCCCCTAAAGAGGCGTGGAGTTGGTCTTTAGCGACGACAGCAATGATGACCATTAACAGATAATAGATGAGGTAGACGATGAAGTTGATTCCCGTATCCAGCAGGAAATCCTTGTTCCAAAGTGATTGATTTGACATACAGTAGTCACTGCTCCTTTCGTATTTGCAAGCTAGATTCTACACCTTCCGCCGCCCCTTGTATAACAGAAAAAAAAGATATTTGTCATCGTTTTTTTTGATGACAAATATCTTTTATGACTCACGTTTCAATGTGATAGACGCGGCGGATGTAGTCGACAAATACTTGGATCGCGGCGTACTTGGGATTCGCCTTTTTGTAGACCAGATAGCACGGCAAATGGATGGGCGGATCGAGACGGCAGTAGTCTTTGCCGACACCCATGGCCCGTAAAAACCGTTCGGGCAGCAAGGCACCGATGTGGTTCTGCTGACAGTAGTTCAGCATGGCATAAGGCGTCGAGAACCAAGCTTTCGTCTTCTGAGGCGGACAGCCGTTAGCCGTAAAATATTGGCCCATATAGGCATTCATCTCGTACTGCGGCGAATATTGAGCCAAGGGCTCGGCCGCGACGGCACAGGCCGAAATGGACGGACCGGCGACGTCGAGATCCGGTTTGTAGTAGACGATGTCGTCGGTTCCAAAGAAGACCTTTTCGTAATCGTCGAGGTCAAGGCTCGGCAGATAGAACAAGGACACGATGTCCAGGCGGTCGTCCTTCAGCCATTGGAGCATTTCCCGCACTTCAAGGTTATAGACCCGGAAGGATGCGCCGCTGTGATGGTCCTGAAAATAGGCCAGATGGCGGTTCATGTGGACGTCTCCTAAGGACAGCATGATGCCGACAGCCAGTGGCTGAGCCGTAGCTGCCCTTCCGGGAAGCTCACTGACGACGGCCTCCAGTTCGCCCAGGATATGGCTTATCTTGGTATAGAAGTCCTTCCCTTCCGGCGTGAGATGGCTGCCGCGGTTGGAGCGCTCGATAAGGCGCACGCCAAGGAGTTCTTCGAGTTTCTTCATCTGGGCACTGAAGGCCGATTGGGTGATATTGGCTGCCTTGGCAGCAGCCGTAAAGTTTCCGTACTTACTGTAAATGACAAAGTTCCGCAATTGCTGTATCGATGGCAATTCCATGTTACTCCCCCACTAAAAAAGGGACGTCGCATCCGGGCATCTTGCCGGGGCGCGAGTCCCTGTGTCATCCTTACTGCCATAAGAAATGAGGAAACTGTCCCAAGACCTACGCCGGGACAGTACCTGCTAAATCATTATTCTGCAAAAAGTTCATCGAATGCTGCGTTGGCTGCGTCGAATTCTTCATCCGTCGGAGCAACATAGACTTCTTCGCCGTCTTCCATGTCGACGCGGGCTACGATAGCATCGCCGTCATCGTCATCAGCGTCGTTTTCACTGTCAGGGACTTCGACGAGAAGGGCGAATACTTTTCCGTCCCAGTCGATGCGCTGTACTTCCTGATAGTTTACTTCATTGCCTTCGTCATCCGTTGCGGTAACGATGATAACTTCTTCTAATTCGTTGTTCATTTCTTCCGACATGATAGTCCTCCTTAGTGAGCATGAGCGTCTAAATAATTTTGTAAAATAAGGATTGCCGCCATTTTATCGACAAATTGCTTGCGCTTTTCGCGCCGCACATTTCCTTCCTTTAATACATTCTGGGCCATGATGGTCGTCAGGCGTTCATCCCAATAGACAATATCTACGTTCGGGACGGTTTTCTGGAATCGTTGAACGAATTCTTCGATATGTTTCATGTTATCACTGTAATCACCATTCATATGGCGTGGTTTGCCTACGACGATGCAGTGTACTTCTTTTTCTTTGATCAGTTCGTGCAAGCGGGCGAAGTCTGCTTCATCGGACTTACGGCGAATCGTTTCTACGCCTTGGGCCGTAATCAGCAGGGCGTCGCTGCAGGCAACGCCTATCGTCTTGGAACCGACGTCGAGTCCTAAAATTCGCATGTTCCTCCTATAAGTTCCGCTGTTTTACGTAGGAACGGACTAATTCTTCGATGAGTTCGTCCCGTTCAATGCGGCGGATATTGCTGCGGGCATTGTTGTGGCTCGTAATATAGGTCGGATCACCGGACAGCAGATAGCCGACGATCTGATTGATCGGATTATACCCTTTTTCTTCCAATGCGTGATAGACATCTTCGAGAATCATGGAGGCAACGGTCTGTTCTTCGCTGCGGTTTTGCATAATCATCGTTTCGTCATTAACTGCCATATTCAATCACATCCTTTTTATTCAATTGGCATGACTGCCAAAAATTTATCCTAACAACTGGCGGACGGCATCGGCACCGGCTTTCAGAGCATCGGCTAATTTGCCCGGTTCTTTACCGCCGGCCTGGGCCATATCGGGACGGCCGCCGCCGTTGCCGCCGGCAGCTTGTGCGGCTGCCTTGATGATCTTACCGGCATGGAGGCCTCGCTTTACGTCGGCTTTGGCGACTTTGCAGACGAAGTTAACTTTATCGTCGTGGACCATCCCCAAGAGGACGACGCCGCTTCCGGCCTTATCGAGGACGGAGTCGGCCAAATCGCGGAGGTTATCCATGGAATCAGCCTGGGCTTCGGCCGTGATGACCGAGACGCCACCGATATCTTCCTTGCCGGCTAAGATGCTGTCCATATCGGACATGGCCGCTTCTTTCTTAAGCTGGGCCAATTCTTTTTCAAGGCCCTTGGCCTGAGCGAGGAGGGCTTCTAATTTCGCCGTCGTATCGCCGACTTTGGCTTTGAGCATATCGGCCAACTGCTGCAGTTCACGGGATTCGTTCTTAGCCAGAGCCAAGGCAGCAGCCCCGGTGACGGCTTCGATGCGGCGAACGCCGGACCCGGTACCGGATTCACCGGTAATGCGGAAGGAGCCGATGACCGACGTGTTGTCGACGTGGGAACCGCCGCAGAGTTCACAGCTGAAGTCATCGACGGAGACGACGCGGACGACGTCGCCGTATTTTTCACCGAATAAGGCCATGGCGCCCTTTTCTTTGGCGTCGTCGATGGACATTTCTTCGATGGTGACGGGTATGTTTTTGAGGATTTCTTCGTTAACCAAGTTTTCGATGGCATCGAGTTCGGTCTGGGTAACGGGCGAGAAATGGGTGAAGTCAAAGCGCAGGTGGTCCGGCGTAACTAAGGAGCCGGCCTGGTTGACGTGGTTGCCCAAGACCTTGCGCAGGGCTGCCTGCAGGAGATGGGTTGCCGTATGGTTGCGGGCCAGATTCAGATGACGTGTCTGATGGACGGTGACGTCGACGGCATCGCCTGTCTGAAGGGAGCCTTCTTCGATAGTGGCGATGAGGTATACCAAACCGTTCGGCAGGGCCTTGGCATCGGTGACCTGAGCCTTCCCCTTTTCACCGGAAAGGGTGCCCGTGTCGCCGAGCTGACCGCCGCCTTCGGCGTGGAAGGGGTTGTTGTCGACGATGATCGTCACTTCTTCCCCGGCTGCTGCTGTATCGACTTCGACGCCGCCCTTGCCGATCATGACGATGGACGCCTTCGTTGCCGACGGGTCGTTGACCAGTTTCGACTGGTCGAGTTTCGTCGTATCCGGCGTTGCGACTTTAGCCGATACGTCGGCGCGGGCTGCACGGGCCCGTTCCTGCTGTTCCTTCATGGCAGCTTCAAAACCTTCGGTGTCGATGGTCATACCGTTTTCACCGGCAATTTCTTCGGTCAGTTCCATCGGAAAGCCGTACGTATCATAGAGTTTGAATACGTCGTCGCCGGAGAGGACTTTATTATCACTCTGACTCATCATGTCGTTTAAGAGTTCCATGCCTTGAGCCAGGGTAGCGCTGAATTGTTTTTCTTCCGTATCGATGATCTGTTTGATCAGGTCCTGACGTTCCCGAAGTTCCGGATATTCGTCACCGAGGATGTCCATGACCGTATCGACGAGGCTGCCGAGGAACATGTCGCGGATTCCGAGAAGACGGCCGAAACGAACGGCACGGCGCAGGATGCGGCGCAGGACGTAGCCCCGGCCTTCATTGGACGGCAGGATACCGTCGGAGATCATGACCGTAATGGCCCGGATGTGGTCGGCAATGACCTTCATAGCGACCTTCTGCTGAGGATCGTTGTAATCGCCGTGGCTGATGGCGATGACCTTTTCGATAATCGGGAAGATGAGGTCTGTTTCAAAGTTCGATTCCTTCTGCTGAATGACCGAAGCCAGTCGTTCGAGACCGCAGCCGGTATCGATGTTTTTCTTTTCGAGGGGTTCGTACTTCCCGTCTTTCGTCCGATTGAACTGGGTGAAGACGAGGTTCCAGATTTCAAGGTACCGGTCGCAGTCGCAGCCGACATTGCACGTAGGCTTGCCGCAGCCGCGTTCAGGGCCGAGATCGTAGAAGATTTCGCTGTCCGGACCGCAAGGGCCTTCGCCGATTTCCCAGAAGTTGTCGTCGAATTTGAAGATCCGTTCGTCGGCAAGACCGATCATATTATGCCAGTAATCATAAGCTTCTTTATCATCAGGATAAATGGTAACGTACAATTTGCTCTTGTCCAGTTTGAGTACTTCCGTTAAGAATTCCCAAGCCCAGGAAATGGCTTCTTTCTTAAAATAATTGCCGAAAGAGAAGTTGCCGAGCATTTCAAAAAACGTATGGTGACGGGCCGTGCGGCCTACGTTGTCGATGTCCCCGGTGCGAATGCACTTCTGGCTCGTCGTAACGCGGTACGACGGCGGGACGAGCTTGCCCGTAAAGTACGGTTTGAGCGGTGCCATGCCGGCGCCGATGAGGAGCAGGCTGGGGTCATTTTCCGGAATGAGGGGAAAACTGTGCAGGATCAGATGTTCCTTGCTCTTAAAAAATTGTAAATAGGCCTTGCGGATTTCATTACCCGTCATGTACTTCATAGTTAATAAACACTCCCTCTACATATCTTTCTATATGGGAAAATTATACGCTCATTTCCCCCGGTTCGGCAACCTTTTGACGATAAAAATCTCAAGGACTGCCGTATAAGGAATGGCTAGAGACGACTTGTTCCCTAGCCATTACATCTTATTTTCGGACTCTGGTAGCGCCGACGTAGCGCGACGACCAGTAGCCGCTGTCTAAACTGTCTACGCGGATACCACCGCTGCTGGTAGCGCTGATGAAGTTGTTGTCGCCGACATAGATTCCGGTGTGGGATACACCCGGTTCATACGTCGTAAAGAAAACTAAATCGCCCGGCATGAGGTCGTTGCGACGAACACGCTGACCGACTTCGTACTGCTGATCGGCCATACGCGGAAGTTCAATGCCGTTATGGGAAAAGACATACTTGGTAAATCCCGAGCAGTCAAAACCATCGGGCGTGTTTCCTCCAAATACGTAGGGAACGCCCAGGTACTGGTACGCTGAATTGACCAGTTTATTCCCAAAGGCATCACCGCCGCCAAAGTGTTTATATTTCGATACGGCCTTGTCATTGACCTTGATAGCTTGTGCTTTCTTAGCGACTGGGGGATTATTCTTGGGTGGATTGGCAGGTAACATGGACCGACTGCCTGTCAGGAGATAATAGGTCCAGCCGCCAACGTCGCCGCTGACCTGGATTTTCTTATCTTTCTGATATTTCGACACGGCCTTAGCCGTTTCTTTCGTATATACACCACTGACATTGACCTTGTAGCCCTGGCTGCGCAGTCCCTGCTGAACAGCGCGGACTTGATCGCCCCGACTGCCGACGGTCAGCGTCGAAGCAGCCAGTGCCGGCAAAGCCGTACATACGAAAAGGGCAGTCAATATACACACCTTACTGTGTTTTCTCCACATAAAAACTCCTCTCTGTCTCGAAGTCCATACAACGCAAAGGCATTTATGGTTCTTTTCGTTGACCCAGTTCGGCACGCAGCCAATACAGGGGCCTATGTTTTACCTCTTCAAAGATACGTCCTATATACTCTCCGATGACACCGATAAAAATGAGCTGGATGCCGCTGAACAGGCATTGGACGATCATCATCGTCGTCCATCCCGGAACGACCTTGCCCACTAAATTACTGTAAACGACATGCAGGATCAGAAGTAAACTTAAAATTCCGCTCAACATGCCGATGTAAAAGGAAACCCGTAAGGGTATTTTCGAATAAGCCATGATTCCATCTAAAGCAAAATGGAGCATTTTGCGCATGGAAAATTTTGAACTGCCGGCGTAGCGTTTAGGGGCTACAAAACGAATAAAGGTCTGGTTATAACCGATATCCCCGATAAGGCCGCGGATAAAACGGTCGTGTTCGCGAAATTGTTTAAATGTTTCCAAAACCCTTCGGTCAAGGAGGCGGAAATCAGAGCCGCCGGGCGTAATGTGAACGGGTGACACGGCATTCAAGACGCGATAGTACCATTTGGACGTCTGTTTCTTGAGAAAGCCTGCGTCGTCGGTGGCTTCGCGAATCGTCTGCACGACATCGCTGCCGTCACGCCATTTTTGAACCAGGTCGGGAATCATTTCCGGCGGATGTTGTAAATCACCGTCCATGGTGATAATCGCATCGCCGCGGGCATGGTCCATTCCACAGGTAATGGCCAGTTGATGCCCGAAATTGCGAGCCAGGATAAAGGCCCGGACGTGTTCGTCCTCTTGGGCCAACCGACTGAGAATAAGGGGCGTTGCATCCTTAGAACCGTCGTCTACAAAGATGAGTTCATAATCCATATCGAGTGTCGCTGCGGCTTTCGTCGCCTCCATATAGAACTTCTCGATATTCGGCTGTTCGTTATATACAGGAACGACAATCGACAGTAATTGCCCTTCCGTCCCTCTTTCTTCTAAATTCAATTATATCATCCCAATATTTTTATTGTCAAAACCGGCAAGTCCTGCGTTTTGGTACCAGGGTTGCCAAGAAGTCACTGATTTCGGATCGTGAAGCGTAACCAATGATTCGTTTAAGCGGTTTACCGTCTTTAAAAAACAATAGCGTCGGAACGGCCATGATTTCATATTTTTCAGCAAGCGCGCGGTGATTGTCAACGTTGACCTGTACGACACTGACGGCGTCGCCAAAGCGAGCAGCCGCTTGTCTGACTTCGGAATGAACCATCTTGCACGGTCCGCACCAAGGTGCCCAGAAATCGACGACGACGATACCCGGCTGATGAAAGACTTTTACTGAAAAATCGGAATCACTGTCAAGCGACACGATTGCCATAATTACCTAACCTCCTGTCTAGCCGATAATAAATCACACTAATTATATCAAAAAACACCGCGATTTTCCAGTAAAATCGCGGTGTATCTCGTGTCAACAAGAAAAAATTTATATATTTTTAAGGCTGATTCGTGAAGGCTTGGAGCCGGCTGAAGAGATTTTTAGCCAAGGGACCGAAACCTTCGCTTTTTAAAGACGAGTAAGCCAGAGCCGGCTGTCCCGTCGGAAAGAGCTTATTCAATTGGGCCAGGTTACGGTGTTTTTCATTAGCCTTCAGTTTATCGGCCTTGGTCCCGACGATCTGCAGGGGAACGCCGGACGACGCCAGCCATTCATAGGCTTCGCGGTCGATGGCAAGGCCGGGATGGCGCAGGTCGACGAGGAGGCACAAGACGCAGAGGTTTTCAGAACCCGTGACGTATTCACTGATGAAGGCACTCCAGCGGTCGCGGTTCTTACCGCCCGTCTTGGCAAAGCCATAGCCCGGGAGGTCGACCAGGAAAAACGGCAGGCGCTGCTCCCCTTCTTCTTCATCGCGGCACCGCAGGGCGGCCTTAAAATAGTTGATGGTCTGGGTCTTCCCCGGCGCACCGCTGACCCTGGCCAAGCCGCGGTGGCGGCAGAGTGAATTAATCAGGCTCGACTTGCCGACGTTGGAGCGGCCGAGAAAGGCCACTTCCGGAAGACCGTCCGTCGGATATTGATCGCGGCGGACAGCCGTTGCCGCATACTCAGCCTGAATGATATCGAAGGAGGCCATCAGGACTTCACCAGTGCCTGAGCCAGCACTTCATCCATATGGTGGACGAATACGAACTTGACGTCGTCCTGAACAGACTGGGGCACGTCGACCATGTCGCGGCGGTTCTGTTCCGGCAGGAGGATCTTTTTAATGCCTGCCCGGTGGGCGGCAATGACTTTTTCTTTAATGCCGCCGACGGGAAGGACGGTCCCGCGCAGGGTAATTTCACCGGTCATAGCCACGTCATGGCGGACCGCTTTGCCGGTCAGGGCCGATGTAATGGCCGTAGCCATGGTAATCCCGGCAGACGGACCGTCTTTCGGGATGGCCCCTTCGGGCAGGTGAATGTGAAGATCGGTCTTGGTATAGAAATCTTCGGCAAGGCCCAAAGCTTCGGCACGGCTGCGGATATAGGTAACGCCGGCTTCGGCCGATTCTTTCATGACACTGCCGAGCTGTCCCGTGAGCATCAGGCGCCCCCGGCCCTTGACGGCTACGGCTTCCGTTTCCAGGACTTCGCCGCCGACCTGGGTCCAAGCCATGCCGGTGACGATGCCGACTTCGTCGTCTTTATGAACCGTGTCGGGCAGGAATTTCACCGGCCCTAAGAGTTTTTCCAAGTTCTTGACCGATACGCTGAGGGGCACTTCATCGTTCATGAGCAGGGATTTTCCGATGCGGCGGCAAACGGTGCCGATCATCTTTTCTAAGCGGCGGACACCGGATTCGCGGGTGTAACCGGAGATGATGCGGCGCAGGACGGCATCGGAGAATTTAGCCTGGCTGGCCTTAAGGCCGTTTTCCTTAATCTGTTTCGGTACCAGGTATTTTTTCGCAATCTGGACTTTTTCATCTTCTGTATAGCTTGTGAAGTCGATGATTTCCATGCGGTCCATCAAAGGCCTCGGAATATTGCTGAGAACGTTGGCCGTCGTGATCCAGAATACCTTGGACAAGTCAAAAGGAAGTTCCAGGAAATGATCGCTGAAGGTATGGTTCTGTTCCGGATCGAGGACTTCGAGGAGTGCCGACGACGGATCGCCGCGCATATCGGCGGTCATCTTATCGATTTCATCGAGGAGGAAGACCGGATTCTTGACGCCGGCCTGTTTCATGCCGCTCAGGATGCGGCCCGGCAAAGCACCGATATAGGTCCGGCGATGGCCGCGGATTTCGGCTTCATCGCGGACGCCGCCTAAGGAGACGCGGACGTACTTGCGGTTCATGGCTCTGGCAATGGAACGAGCAATACTGGTTTTCCCCGTTCCCGGAGGGCCTACGAAGCAAAGAATCGGACCCTTGAGGCTGTTGGTCAGCTGTTTTACCGCCAAGTATTCGATGATGCGGTCTTTCACTTTATTCAGGCCGTAATGGTCTTCGTCAAGGACCTTCTGGGCTTCATTGAGGTCCAGTCGGTCTTTTGTTTCTTTCTTCCACGGAAGGGCCATGGCCAAGTCGAGATAGGTCCGGATAATCGCTGATTCGGCCATCATGGGCGGCATGGAATCGAGGCGGTCCGTTTCTTTGAGCAGGGCCTTTTCGATATCTTCGTCCAGTTTCATCTTCTTGATCTTATCGCGGAGTTCCTGGACTTCCGTATCCTTATCGACCTTGTCCCCCAGTTCGTCGTGGATGGCCTTTATCTTTTCACGCAGATAGTACTCTTTCTGCTGCTGGTCCATCTTACCGCGGACTTCGCGGTTTAACTTCGATTCGAGGTTGGCAATGTCGACTTCTGTATCGAGGAGGGATCCGATGCGGCGCAGACGGGCTTCGACGTCGGTCATTTCCAGAATCTGCTGGCGGATGACCAATTTCAAGGGAAGCTGGGACGCTGCATAGTCGGCCAGGACGCCCGGTTCTTCGATGCTCTTGGCAATTTCGCTGGCTTCTTCACCGTCGCGAAGCTTATCGAGCCAATCGAGGAGGCGTTTGAGGATGACCCGGCGCAAGGCTTCTTCTTCCGTCGCATTGCGGCTGACTTCAGCTACCTTAATGGCAGCGCCTTCGAGATAGCCTGCTTTCTGAGAAAAGCCCTGCATGCGGACGCGAGAAATCCCGTTGACCAAGATGCGGACCAAACCGCCCGGCATGCGCAGGAATTGTTCGATTTTAACGACGCAGCCAATGGTATAGACGTCATCAAAGCCGGGATTGTCTTCGTTTTCATCGACCTGGGTCGCCACTAAGAGCTGGCGGTCATGCTCCATGGCATAGTCGACAGCAGCCAGGGACGTATCCCGACCGATGTCGATATGACTGACCAGATTCGGGTAGACGACGAGGCCGCGAAGGGGTACAAAAGGTAAAGACAGAATATCGCGTTCATCCATGACAATGTTTTCTTCCATAATTTCACCTTCTTCTATTGAAAAATAAAACTCATTTCCGGATTAAGAAATGAGTTTTATCATACCACTATATCATTTTGCCTCTTTCAAAACGAGATCCGGCTCGGCACCGTATTTGACGCAAGAATCCGTTACGACGCATTTTTCAACGTCATCGCGGCTCGGTACGTCAAACATGACATCGAGCATGATCCGTTCGATGATCGAGCGAAGTCCGCGGGCACCGGTATTGCGCCGCAGCGCTTCCTTGGCAATGGCCTGCAGAGCGTCCGGCGTAAATTCGAGATCTACGTCATCCATGGACAGCATCTTCTGATACTGTTTGACCAGGGCGTTCTTGGGCTCTGTGAGGATATGTACCATCGCTTCTTCATCGAGAGGATTGAGTGTAACTAAAACGGGCAGACGGCCGATCAATTCAGGAATGAGGCCGAACTTCTGGAGGTCCGTCGGGATGATGTCCCGCAGGAGGGATTCCATAGAGTGTTCGTCCTTGGTCTGAATGTCAGCGCCAAAGCCCATGTTTTTATCCGTCGTCCGGCTTAAGATGGTCTTATCGATACCGTCAAAAGCACCGCCGCAGATAAAGAGGATGTTCGTCGTATCGATTTGCAGCATTTCCTGATGAGGATGCTTGCGCCCGCCCTGAGGCGGAACGCCGGCGACAGTCCCTTCGAGGATTTTTAAAAGGGCCTGCTGGACACCTTCACCGGATACGTCGCGGGTAATCGACGGGTTTTCTGATTTACGGGCAATCTTGTCGATTTCGTCGATATAGATGATGCCTCGTTCGGCTTTGGAAATATCGTAGTCCGCAGCCTGAATCAGTTTGAGCAGGCAGTTTTCGACGTCTTCACCGACATAGCCGGCTTCGGTCAAACTCGTCGCATCGGCAATGGCAAAGGGAACGTCGAGGAGCCGCGCCAAAGTCTGAGCCAACAGGGTTTTACCACTCCCTGTGGGGCCGACCATGACGATGTTTGATTTTTGGAGTTCTACGTCACCTGAAACGGCCGTCGAATTGGTCTGAAGCCGTTTGTAATGGTTGTAAACGGCGACGGACAAGGTCTTCTTGGCAGCTTCCTGGCCGATGACATATTCATCGAGGGTTGCCTTGATTTCGTGCGGTGTCGGCAGATCCTTCAATTCGAACTCTTCTGTATCTTCCGTCTTTTCTTCTTCGATGATGTGCTGCGCTACAGAAACGCATTCATCGCAGATGTAGACGCCGGGACCGGCAATGAGTTTCTGTACTTCGTCCTGAGGACGGCCGCAGAAACTGCAGCGCGGTTCATCATGCTTATCGTTCATGTAATTTCCTCCTGTCCTATTTCGTTTCATGAGTCAACGGGCGGGACAGGATTTCATCGATGAGACCGTAAGCTTTTGCATCTTCAGCCGTCAGGAAGTTGTCCCGTTCCGTATCCTTTTGGATGACGTCCACAGGCTGTCCTGTGTGTTTCGACAAGAGGCCGTTTAATTCTTCACGCATACGCAGGATTTCGCGGGCATGGATTTCGATTTCCGTCGCCTGGCCCTGGACACCGCCCAAAGGCTGGTGAATCATGACCTGGGAATGAGGCAGGGCAAAGCGCTTGCCTTTGGCGCCGGCTGTCAGGAGGACAGAGGCCATGCTGGCAGCGGATCCGACGCAGATGGTCGATACGTCCGGTTTGATATACTGCATGGTATCATAGATAGCCATGCCGGCCGTAACGACGCCGCCGGGGCTGTTGATATATAAGTGAATATCCTTGTCAGGATTTTCGGCTTCTAAAAAGAGGAGCTGGGCGATGATGCTGTTGGCAACGGTATCATCGATGGGGCCGCCGAGAAAGACGATGCGGTCTTTTAACAGGCGGGAATAAATATCGTAACTACGTTCACCCTGCGCCGTCTGTTCAACGACGATAGGTACATACATATTTGTCAAAACAAACACCTCCGGATGACGCGTTTCCGGTATTAGTCTTCAGCCTTTGCAGGTTCTTCAGCTTTTGCTTCTTCTTTCTTGTCTTCGTTGGTGTCGACAGCGTTGCTCAAGATGAAGCTGGCTGCTTTTTTACGGCCAACAGACTGAACCAACATGGGAACGCGGTGTTCTTTCAAAATAATCTTATAAACTTCTTTCGGATCGGCACCGAAGTTCTGGGACATGGTGATGATTTCAGCCTGGAGATCGATGTCTTTTACTTCGATGTTTTCCGCTTTCGAGATGGCTTCGAGGACGAGGTCCATCTTGACGTTTTCTTTAGCAGGTTCGGCATAGCTTTCTTTGAGCTTATCCATATCCTGGTTCATGTATTTAAGATAGTCGTCGAGGTTCATGCGCTGCGTTTCGAGCTTGACCGACAGTTCTTCGATCATCTGATCGATTTTGTCGTCGACCATGACCTGCGGGATATCTACTTCAGCGTTGTTGACGACAGTCTGCAAAACTTCGGCATTGAATTTTTCCAAAGCCTGGTAGGAGGCTTTCGATTCAAGGCGTTTGCGGATGTCGGCTTTGAGGTCGTCGACGCTTTCAAATTTGCCGGCTTCTTTGGCAAATTCGTCGTCGATAGCCGGGAGTTCGCTGCGTTTTACGTCGTTGATTTTAACGGCGAAGACGGCTTCTTTACCGGCCAGGGATTTTTCAAAGTAGTCTTCCGGGAAAGTAACTTTGACGTCTTTTTCATCGCCGGCTTTGCTGCCGATGAGCTGATCTTCAAAGCCCGGAATGAAGCTGCCGGAGCCGATCTGGAGCGGGTAGGACTTGCCTTCGCCGCCTTCGAATGCGACGCCGTCGACGGTGCCTTTGAAGTCGATGACGGCAAAGTCGTCTTTTGCGATTTCCGTGCCTTCCGGAGCGACAACTAATTTAGCGTGCTGTTTCTGAAGGTTGGCCAATTCTTTGGCAACGTCTTCATCGCTTACGTTTACCTTATCTTTGGCAACTGCAATGCCTTTATATTCGCCGAGTTTGACTTCCGGTTTCTTAGTGACCGTAGCTTCAAAGACGACGTCTTTTCCGTTTTCGTCAGAGATAACGTTCAATTCCGGTTCCGTTACGGGAACGATGCCTTCCTGATCGAGGGCGTCGCTGTACGCTTTATTGGCAATCGCTTCAAAAACTTCCTGTTTGACAGCATCTTTGCCTAAGAAGCTTTCCAGTACCATGCGCGGTGCCTTGCCTTTACGGAAGCCCGGGATATTTACGCGGCTTGCCAAGTTTTTGCAAGCGGCTGCGGCCTGTTTGGAAGCGTCTTTCGCAGGCACTTCGATGCGCAGGGTCACTTTGTGCTGGTCTACTTCGTTTACTGTTACGTTCATTCTAAGTATGTCCTCCTTATGGGCCGGTACAGCCCTTAATATCTCTAAAATACCATATTACGCTCTACATCATAACACAACTTTACTTTTTTTACAATATATGAGAATAAAGGACGCCGCGCACAGCGTCCTTTATTACCCTGTTTTCTATTCCTCTCCCCTCTTTAGCCTTCGTCGAGGGGTACGACTTTGTATTCGAATCAGCGAAGCTGGCAGCCGAACTTTTCTTCGAGGTCTTTTACGATGGCATTGACCGGTTCGGTAATATCGGCATCGGTCAAGGTTCCTTCTTCGGAACGGAAGACCAAGGCGTAAGCCAGGCTCTTATAGCCTTCGGGGACCTGTTTGCCCGTGTACATATCGAAGAGGCGGACATCTTCCAAGTAGTCGCCGCCGTCTTCTTTAATGACGCGGACGATGTCGGCGTTGGCCGTTGCTACCGGTGCCAGGAAGGCCAGGTCACGGCTCGAAGCCGGGAATTTAGCGACCTTATGGTAATCGGGCAGGAGGCGGACGTACGGCATGACGGCATCCATGTGCATTTCAAAGAGGTAGACCGGACCGGCGACGTCGTAGTTATCCATGGCTTTGGGATGGAGTTCGCCAAAGTCGCAGAGGACCTTGCCGTCTTTGACGAAGCGAGCGGCTTTTCCCGGATGGAGGGGTGCCCAGTCGGATACTTCGAGGTCGGCCTGAACGCCGAGGCCTTCGAGGATGGCTTCGACCATGCCCTTTACGTCATAGAAATCGTAATTTTCAGCCTTGCCGGGCCAGGAGTTATCCGTCCGCTGGCCGTAGAGGAGGCCTGCGACGCAGTCTTCCTGTTCGGGAAGTTCCGTGAGCGGCAGCTGTTTGGGACGATAAACGGGAGCGATTTCATAGATGCCGACGGAGGCGTTCTTTACGGCCTGATTGCGGACCAATACATCCATCAAGGTCGGGATGAGGGTCGTCCGCATGAGGGGGAAATCTTCCGTGATCGGATTGAGGATGGGAACGGCCTGATAGACCGGGTCGCTTTCGGTAAAGAGCAGCTTTTGGAGCTGGTCGGGATGCATGAAGCTGAAGGTGACCGTTTCGTTGAGGCCGGAGCGGCTGAGGATCGTCGAAATCCGTTCGTTGACTTCGTGGCGGAAGCCCGTTTCCCCTTTTGAAATCGGAGCGGCCGGACGAGTAGAAGGAATGTTTTCATAGCCGTAGATGCGGGCGACTTCTTCGGCGATGTCGGACATTTCCGTGCAGTCGCCGCGGTAGCTGGGAACGACAGCCGTCAAGGCTTCGCCGTCTTTTTCAATGCCGAACTGGAGGCGTTCCAACAAGTCAATCATGTCGGCTTCGGGAATGTCCGTGCCCAAGAAGGCGTTGATTTTAGCCGCCGAAAAAGCGATGCGTCTTACAGCCGGTTTATTCGGGTAGACGTCGACAATGCCTTTGGCTACGTCGCAGGCACCCATTTCCTGGAGGAGCTGAGCGCAGCGGTTGATGGAATTGATGCAGCTGTCCGAATCGAGGCCTCGTTCAAAGCGGCCCGAAGCTTCCGAGCGAAGGCCGAGCATGCGGCCCGTATGGCGGATATTGGAACCTTTGAAGGAGGCGCATTCGAGGATGACCGACGTCGTATCTTTGGTGACTTCCGAATCGAGGCCGCCCATGATGCCGGCAATGCAGCAGGCTTTTTCCGGGTCGGCAATGACCAGCATGTTGTCGGTCAAGGTGCGGTCCGTATCGTCGAGGGTCTTCATTTCTTCCCCGTCTTTAGCGCGGCGGGCAATGAGATGGTGGTCGGCGACATGGTCGTAGTCATAGGCATGGAGGGGAATCCCCAATTCGATCATGGCATAGTTCGTGGCATCGACGACGTTATTAATCGGGCGAACGCCGTATTTACGCAGGCGCTGCTGCATCCACAAGGGCGAGTTGCCGATTTTGACGTTGAGCAAAAGGCGTGCCGTATAGCGGCTGCACAGTTCTTCGTCGTCGATAGAAATCTTGACTTTGCCGTCGATGGGCGTATCGCATTCCTTGACGGAGATTTCCGGGTAACGGGCTTCTTTTCCGCTGAGGGCAGCGAATTCGCGAGACAGGCCGACCATGGAGAAGCAGTCGGCGCGGTTGGCCGTCAATTCATATTCATAGACGACGTCGCGGACCTGCATGTATTCGGCAGCATCGACGCCAAGGGGCGTATCAGCAGGCAGGATCCAGATGCCTTCTTTTTCTTCCGGCAGGAGCAGGCTGTCATCGAAACCGAATTCGTGGGCCGAGCAGAACATGCCGTTCGACAGGACGCCGCGCAGCTTCGAGCGCTTGATTTTGGTACCGCCCGGCAGATGAGCGCCGTGGACGGCGACAGGCACGATTTGGCCGACTCGGACGTTGGTCGCAGCCGTAACGATTTGGAGCTGTTCATCCCCCATGTCGACCTGGCAGACGACGAGTTTATCGGCGTCCGGATGGCGGTCGATCTGAAGGATTTTACCGGTCATTACTTTTTTGATGTCCCGTCCCCAATATTCAACTTGTTCGACAGGAATGCCGGCCATCGTCAATTTATCTGCAAAAGCCTGCGGGTCTTGATTCATATCGACGTCGACATACTCTTGCATCCATGTTAAAGAACTTTTCATTATCTTTTCCCTCCTGAAACTAGAACTGGTTCAAGAACCGCATATCGTTTTCATAGAACAGACGCAGGTCGTCGATGCCGTATTTCAGCATGGCAATACGTTCGACGCCCATGCCGAAGGCAAAGCCCGTAACGACGTCCGGATCGTAGCCGTTCAGCCGCAGGACGTTGGGGTTTACCATGCCGCAGCCGAGGATTTCCAGCCAGCCCGTATGGGAGCAGACACGGCAGCCTTCACCGCCGCACATGACGCAGGAAATATCGACTTCAGCACTCGGTTCCGTAAAGGGGAAGTAGCTGGCACGGAAGCGAACTTTCGTGTCTTCCCCGAAGATGTCGCGAAGGAAGTCTTCGAGCATGCCCTTGAGGTCGGAGAAGCGGATGTTCTTATCGATGATCATGCCTTCCATCTGATGGAAGACCGGCGAATGTGTCGCATCGTAGTCGCAGCGATAGACTTTGCCGGGGGCAATGATTTTAAAGGGTTCATTGGGTTTATGGGACTGAAGAGTCCGAGCCTGCATGCCTGACGTATGGGTCCTCAGGAGGATGTTGTCGGTGATATACATCGAGTCCTGCATATCCCGTGCCGGGTGGTCTTCGGGCAGATTGAGGCACTGGAAGTTATAGTAGTCCGATTCGATATCGGTCCCTTCGACGATGGAAAAGCCCATGCGCAGGAAGGAGTCTTCCATGAGGCGCAGGGTCTGATGAAGGGGATGTTCGTGACCCGTAACCGGTTTACGTCCCGGCAGGGTGATGTCGATTTTTTCCGATTCGATTTTCGCAGCCAGTTCCTTGGCTTTCACTTCTTCCAACTTGGCATTCAGCTGTTCTTCAATGGCATTTCGTGCCGTATTGACTAGCTGGCCGACTTTTGGCCGATCTTCCTTGGAAAAGTTTTTCATTTCCTTCATAATCGCCGTCAGTTCCCCTTTTTTCCCTAAGAACTTGACGCGGATATCTTGGATATCCTGCAAATGTTCGCTCTTGGCGAGCTCTTCCATTACGGCCGTTTTAATGGCCTCAATCTTTTCACTGATCATGGTTTTCCTCCTACTGGCAAGTACATAAAAAATAGACTCCCGCCCCCTAAGGGGCGAAAGTCTTATCCGCGGTACCACCCTACTTGATTCTCTCATATCCTGTAACGGGAACACCCGTCCTGCCTACTCCGTTCAGCAAGAGACTCTAAAGTGAACGCATGAAGCTTCCGTTACCGGGTTCTCAATCCACGACCCGGATTTCCTGTAAACGGAAGTCCCTTCATGCCCTCTTTATCATCGTCATAATAAATCGCTATTCAATTCACGATACATTGTATCAGTAAAGTGTCTTATTGGCAATAACTAAGCGCTGAATCTGGTTGGTGCCTTCATAGATCTGCATGATCTTGGCATCGCGCATGTATTTTTCAACGGGGTATTCCTTGATGTAACCGTACCCGCCCATAACCTGAACGGCATCCGTCGTAACCTGCATGGCGACGTCGGAAGCGTTGCATTTGGCAATGGCAGCTTCACGGCTGAAGTCCATGCCCTGATCCTTCATCCAGCAAGCGCGGTGGACGAGGAGTCGAGCGCCTTCGACCTTCATGGCCATATCGGCGATCATAGCCTGGACCATCTGGAAGGAAGCAATCGGTTTGCCGAACTGTACGCGAACCTTGGCGTATTCACAGCAAGCACGGAATGCCGCTTCAGCAATGCCGACGGAAACGGCACCGACGAAAGGACGAGCGGCATCGAGGGTTGCCATAGCGATACGGAAACCGCTGCCTTCGCGGCCGAGACGGTCTTCGACAGGAACGAAGCAGTTGTCAAAAATGAGTTCCGTCGTGTTGGACGCACGGATGCCCATCTTATTTTCTTCTTTACCGATGGTAAAGCCCGGCGTGCCCTTGCGGACGATGAACGGCGTAAGGCCGCGAATACCGCCGGTTTTGCGGGTATTGGCAAAAACGACAAAGATTTCAGCCAAACCGCCGTTGGTAATGAAGCACTTAGTACCATTCAAGAGATAGCCTTTGCCGTCTTCCGTCTTGGTAGCCCGTGTCGATACGGAGCCTGCATCGGAGCCGGTTCCCGGTTCCGTCAGGGCAAAAGCAGCCAGGTTGTCTTCATTGATGACGTCAAAATAGCGTTTCTTCTGATCGTCGTTGCCGGCCAAGATGACCGGATACGAAGCCAGTGCATTGGCAGCTACCGTCGTAGCGACGCCGCCGCAGCCTTTAGCTAATTCTTCATAAACACCAGCAATGGTAATGGCATCCAGTCCGGCTCCACCAAATTCTTCCGGAATAGCGACGCCCAATAGTCCCTGTGCTGCCAATTTTTCCAAAAGTCCTTCATGGAGCTTTCCCGTTTCATCCATTTCTGCAGCGTAGGGGACGATTTCTTTTTGCACCAAGTCGCGGACGACTTTGATGATATCTTTCTGTTCGTCGTTATAAGCAAAATCCATCTTGTACTAACCAACCTTCCCTGTAATACGTGAATATCATATTAATCGATTTTTTTTAAAATGTAAAAAGACGACCGCCCTTTTACAATGAGACTACCGTCGGCATCGCGGCATTCACATTCGACGACAATCGTATTTCGGCCGTGATGGAGAACCTGTCCGATTCCGGTAATGTGCTCGCCGCTGTTGACACTGCGAATGTAGTTCATATTGATTTCCAAGGTCGTAACCTGAAAACCCATCGTCCGGCAGGCCATCCCCATGAGGGTATCACAAAAGGCTGCCAGGACACCGCCTGAGGCAATATTACGATAATTACAAATGTGGCGGCTAACGTCAAAGCCGACGCGGACGCGGCCGACAGCTACCGTTTCAATGGTGCAGGGCATGCTCTTGAAATACGGCGTTTTGGCATAAATGCCTTCGATGATGGCATGCATTCTGGCAGAGTCGGACAGGCCGACGCCAGTTCTTGGCTCATCCATGGTCCGTACCTCCTTGCTCTTCGCCGCCGTACGGGCCGGTCACGAAGAAGGTTCCCTTCCCATGCGCTAAGTAGCGATCGTCATCATCGTAAAAATCACAAAGAGCGACCATCGTCGTCCGGCCGTTGTGAATGATCTTTGCTTCGGCACGGATGACTGTATCGGCAAAGGCCGGGCGAAGATAGTTCATGCCCAGATCCAAGGTCAGGACCGCCTTGCCGTGGACAGCACAGGCAGCTTCCATCGCCGAGTCGGCCATGGAGTACAACACACCGCCGTACATCGTACCGTTGGGATTATCCCATTTTGAGCCCTTATTCTCAAAGGTGAGAACAGTACACTCCTGTTCAGCCTTGGCTACATGGAACTGCATAAAGGTATCAAAAGGATTTCTTTGAATCTCATGCTCTAACCATTCGCGATCCATTATGACTCCACTCCTTAGGCTAATACATAAATCCCTTATATTTTACTATACGAATAATCATCCGTCAAACAAAAAACAACGATTTGTGCCCCTTAAACTGAACTTTAAGAATGGGAAAAAATAAGGTCCCGCATAGCGGCACGAGCCTTTATGCGAGACCTTATCACTGTGACATGCCTGACCTGGTCTTTACCCCCACACTCGCCTGCCGGGACCCTTGCTCATAGACTGTTGTCCCCCACTAATAGTCCTCTCGCGTTTTATGA
Source organism: Megasphaera massiliensis (assembly GCF_036305205.1). Lineage (NCBI taxonomy): Bacteria > Bacillati > Bacillota > Negativicutes > Veillonellales > Veillonellaceae > Megasphaera > Megasphaera massiliensis. The sequence goes on along the minus strand of NZ_JAXIXE010000050.1, from coordinate 75,820 downwards.
CGCGGCAGGTCTTACTTCTAGGCCGCACTATGATCAGTACCGCTTTGGGCACCTTACGTGGATCGCTTCGTCTGCGACTGACATCGACTTTCAACCACAGCACATGTCATTGATACATTATACGGGACAGGCTGACAAATTGTCAACGTTAGAACTTATAGCCCATACCGACCTGCCAGCCGCGGACGTCGTCATCGTAGTTGTCGACATCGACGCTGCTGCGGCGATATTTGAGGTGAGCGTCCCATTCCGGCGTAATGTCGTAGCCGACGCCGATTTCATAGGTATTGACGTCATCGCCGACACCGACAGAAGCAAAGCCCTGCCAACGTTCAGAAATAGGAACCTGGCCGCGGACACCGACCTGGTAGCCGTAGGATTTTTTCGTGTTGTACGTATCGGTCTTAACGTAAGAAGCACCGGCATAGGCCGAAAGGTATTCCGTCAGGCGGTAATTGCCGACGAGATAATTTTCGTTGATCTTGTCGGAATCGTCACCCTTCGTATAGTTGTTGATGTACTGGATATTCCAACGATCGTTCAGGACGTAGGTGACGTCGCCGCCGGTAAAGCGGCTGTCGGCATCGCCGTGGCCTTCTTTTTGGTCAAATCCATAGTTGATGTTGGCTTTCAAATCACCGGGCTGCTCGTTTTTGATAGGGGCTGCCCACGCTGCTGACGTAATGGCAAATGCTGCCAATGTCGCCGTTAAAATAAATTTTTTCATGACATGACACCTCCAAATAGAATTCCTTTAAAGTACATTTATGATCTTCCATAATAGCGGCTCAGGAGTTCTTCGCCTGCGGCGATGACCTGGCTCATGGGAATCACCGAAATACCTTTATAGTTACCTTCGCGGATAATTTTCTTCATGCTCTTGCCGACTTCATAATGGTCCGTCGATTCGAGGACGATGGCCCGGTCCGTATAGGGACCGTAGAGCTTGGGATTGCTCGGCCCGTAGAGGGCAACCAGGGGCACCCGTTGGCTGACGGCGATGTGCATGGGGCCGCTGTCATTAGTGATGAACAGGGAGCAGCGGCGGATGGCCGAGGCCAATTCACCGATGGTAAACTGACCGGTAGCGACGATAGGTTTCGAAGCCATCTCCCCCGTCGCTTCCTTCACCATATCGAGATCCATGTCGCCTCCGAAGAAGACGCACTTGAAACCCCGGCGGCCAAAGTAATCAGCTACAGCGGCAAATCGCTTGGCCGGCCACCGCTTCTGAGGAACGGCACTGCCGATGTTAAAGCCGATGAGGCTGTCTGCCGGCGAGACGCCGTGGGATTCATAAAAGGCGGCGGCCTTGTCATCCCAGGCCTTTGAAGTCGGGAACTGCAGCCCATCGCTTCGATAATCGTCGATTCCGAGCTGGGCCAGGACGTTGATGTACATATCGGCGGCGTGGAGATGGATGCGGTCCAGCCGCGTATAGCGGTTCATCAAAGGGCGGGCCAGGAAATGGCTCATGCCGACGAATTTCTTAGCATGGATGACGGTTGCCAAAAAGGACGTCCGTTCATTGGGATGCAGGTTGATCAAAATATCATAGTGCTGTTGATGCAGGCGGCGGCCGATATGCCACAAGGCACCGATTGAATTGTCCTTCCCCTTCTTATCGACAGTGATGACATGGTCGATATCGGGGTTATAACGGACGACGTCGGCAACTTTTTCGTCGACGACGAGGGTGATATCAGACCCCTGGGCGTGGCGGCGCAGGACCTGCAGAAAGGGCGTGATGAGAATGAGATCGCCAAGATGCATGAGAAAGGTGACAATTATTTTTTTCTTGCGTAAATTAATCATGGTTCCACCTTCTTCAGTACCTCTTCAAAAAGGTTCCACACCGTATCGACAGTAATCCGGGCCATGCAGTCCGGATCGTCGACGAGAGGTTCTTCCGGCGTGGCTTTCGACGTCGGCGAAATGACGAGATGGATATAAGCGCTGTCCTGTCCTCCATAAGGTCCGGTCCGTTCAGGAGACGTAGTGCCAAAAAGGGCGATGAGCTCCTTTTTGAGGGCATTGGCTATGTGAAGGGGACCCGTGTCGGCGCTGAGATAAACCAGGCTGTCATCGATGGCCGCCATGAGCTGGCGAAGATCGGTCTTGCCGGTATAGTCAAAAACCAGTCCCGACGCATCCCGTTCTTTAATCCGACGTCCCTTCTCCCGATCGTCATTGCCGCCTAAGATGACAGCTGACAGGCCCTTATCGGTCAGGCGTTTTAAAAAGCGACTCCAATGGTCAAGAGGCCATTCTTTAACATTCCAGCGAGCACCGGGAACGACGGCGATATAAGGCCCTTTGAGGCCGTCTTGCAAAAGGCGCTGACGCCAGGCCTCCTTCTCTGCCGTAATATCCGGCAAGGGAAAAACCAAGTCGTCGACACGGCCGCCTAAGGCCCGAATCGTATCGAGGTAGCGCTCGATGACGTGGTCGTATTTATGAGCCCCGACCAGGCCTTTGCTGACTAAAAAGCTTCCTTCGCGCATTTCCCAATAGCCGTATTTCTCTTTGGCTCCGCTGAGGAAGGCAACGATGGCGCTTTTGGCCAAACCCTGCAAATCGAGGCAGAGGTCGAAATGATAGGGATGGAGTGTCTTGCGCAGTTCCATCCAGTATGACAAGGATTTCAGCCGTTTTTTATCGACATAGATGACGTCATCAATGTAGGGCTTTCCCGGCAGCACCGAGGCAAACTGCCGATGAACGGCCCAGACGATGCGGGCGTCGGGACAATTTTGTCGCAGGGCATGGAGGGTCGGCAGCGAATGAAGAACGTCACCAAGAGAACTCATCTTGATGACCAATATGTTTTTATACGCTTTCACGTTCCTTCCTTTCTGTGACAATAGCCTTTACAAAGGCATCGAGCCTGCCGCCGGTGAATAAGTAGCCGTCCATGCCGGCTCGCCGGCCGCATTCGACGTCACGGGGCATGTCACCGATCATAAAGGATCGGGACAGGTCGATATCGTAGTCGCGGGCAGCTGCCAGGACCATGCCCGGTTCCGGTTTGCGCCAATCGCTCTTTTTATCATACGCTTTTATCGGCGCCCCTTCGAGGTAAGGGCAGTAATAGACGGCAGTAATCGTCCCGCCGGCAGCGGCGGCTTCGCGGCACATCCAATCGTGGAGGGTCTTTACATCGTCTTCGGTGTAATAACCGCGGGCGACACCGCTCTGATTGGTGACGACGATGATGGCATAGCCTTCGGCCGTCAAGTAGGCCAGGGCTTCTTTGGCGCCGTCCATCCATTCAAAATCCTTGATGAATCCGAGGTACGATTTATCGACGTTCAAGACGCCGTCGCGGTCGAAAAAGACAGCCTTTCTCATGCGAAATAGCCGCCGTTCTTTTCGAGGATGCTGCAGTATTCCTTAACGGCTTCCGACAGGATGGTAAAGCCCTTGTCATAGCCGGCTTTCATGAGATTTTCCGTATCGGCCTGGGTGTAGCTTTGATATTTGCCCTTGAGAATATCCGGGAAGGGAACGTATTCGATATGGCCCTTGCCGCAATAATCGATGACGCCTTGGACAAATTCATTGAAGGTATGGCCGATACCGGTACCGCAGTTATAGATGCCCGACAGTTCCGGATGTTCCCAGAAATAGAAGATGACGTTGACCACATCGTTTACGTAGATGAAGTCGCGGATCTGACCGCCGTCTTCATAGCCTGCCGTCCCCTTAAAGAGGGTGATTTTCCCTGTTTCTTGGAGTTCATGGTATTTCTGGAATACCAGGGATGCCATCTTGTCCTTGTGGTTTTCCTGCGGGCCAAAGACGTTGAAATAACGGAAACCGACGATCTGGCTCTTGGCGATAGGCTGAACGCGGCGAACGAAACGGTCGAACTGGAGCTTGGAATACGCATAGGGATTGAGGGCCTCTTCGCACGACGGATCTTCACGGAAGCCGTTTCGGCCGCTGCCGTAGGTCGACGCCGACGACGCGTAGAGGAAGGGAATCTTCCGGCTCATGCAGTAGCGCAAAAGATTCTTGCTGCCTTCATAGTTGTTCTTCATCATGTAGCGGCCGTCGTAATTCATCGTATCCGAGCAGGCCCCTTCGTGGAAGACGACGTCAATGTAGCCGCAGTCAAAGGTATCATCGGCCATCTGTTCATCGAAGTCGGCGTAATCCATATAATCAAAGAAATCGAGGCCCTGGAGGTTGCGGCACTTGCGGCCGTCGGTCAGGTCGTCGACGATGATGATGTCGTCGATACCCCGATTATTCAGTTGCTTTACGATATTGCTGCCGATAAAACCGGCACCGCCTGTTACTATTTTCATATTTTCCCCTTCTTTACCAAATCAGCTATTTTCTGAACGAGTCCCGTCGTCGAATACCCCTCTTCAAAAGAAATGATTTCTACGCGCTTGACGGACTCGCGGCCAATGACTTCATCGGCCTTATAATCGCCGCCTTTGACCAGGATATCGGGACGGAGGACCTCTAAGAGTTCCTTCGGCGTGTCTTCGTCAAAGATGACGACGTCATCGATACATCCCAAGGCTCCGAGCAGAACGGCCCGGTCTTCCTGAGCTACGAGAGGACGCGTTTCCCCTTTGAGGCGCCGTACGGAGTCATCAGAATTGAGGCCGACAACGAGGTGTTGTCCCAGCATGGCTGCCTGCTGCAGATAAAGGACGTGGCCGCGATGGAGAATGTCGAAGCAGCCGTTCGTAAAGACCACGGTTTCCCCTTTCTGCTGCCAATCCCGGATTTTCTTGGCCATCTCATCCCAGGTCAAGGACTGATAAGGCTGCCACCGGACGGGATGCCAATCTTCCCATAATTTCAGGAGCTCATGGCGATGAATGGGATAGGTCCCTACCTTGGTGACGACGATACCGGCTGCGGCGTTGGCGATTTGCAGGCTGGTGCGAATGGACAACTTACCGGCAACGGCTGCTAAAAAGGCAGCGGCTACGGTATCTCCGGCGCCGGATACGTCAAAGACTTCCTGGGCAGTGGCCGGATTGTTCCAGACCTTGCCGTCTTTTCCGACGACGGTGATTCCCTTTTCAGACCGGGTCACCATGAGGTGGGCAAAGGAATACTGTTTATACAGCTCATGGGCTGCTTTGACGACAGCCTGGCCTTCATTGGCAACAGGGGTCCCCAAGCAGTCACCTAATTCTTTCATATTCGGCGTCACGAAATCGGCACCGTTATACTTGCTCCAATCGCTGCCCTTGGGATCGACCAAGACCGGGATATGAGCTTCATTGGCGGCTTCGATGACGCTTTTAGACAAGGAATCGGTAAGAACGCCTTTTTGGTAGTCCGACAGAATAATCCCATCAAGGCCTGATGCCAGCTGCTGTTTCAGCCAGGCGAGAAGTGTTTCCTCTTCCGGTTCAGCTAAAGGCGTCACTTCTTCGAAATCGAGACGAACCATCTGCTGCCGAGAGCCGAGAATACGCATCTTGGTCGTCGTCGCATGGCCTTTTCGCACGACAAGGCCTGAGCCGTCGATGTGGGACTCGGTCAATAACTCGTGGAGCAAGTCGGCGTTTTCATCGTCGCCGATGAGACCGCCCAATAAGACCTGGCAGTCCAAGTTAGCCAAGTTGGATGCGACATTGGCCGCCCCGCCCAAGACGGACGTCATGTGATCGACTTTATTGACCGGCACCGGTGCTTCCGGTGAAATGCGTTCGACCTTGCCAAAAACATAGCGGTCGACCATGATATCTCCGATAACGGCAATTTTCAGGTTCGGCAAGACATGATAAAAAAAGTGGTCGATGTAATTTTCTGTCATAGCGTTCCTCGATTCAATCTCTTATTTTTGTTCTTTCGTACCCATGAGATACTTCAATTCAGCCATAAAACTTTCTAAGTCGGCAAACTCGCGGTATACGGAAGCAAAGCGGATATAGGCAACGGCATCGACAGAGCGAAGTTCGCGCAAAACCATTTCCCCTATTTTTTCACTGGACACTTCCTGAGCCAGTGTGTTGCGGATATTGCGTTCAACCTTGGTGACAATCTCTTCCAGCTGCCGGCGCGTGACTTCCCGCTTGTTGCAGGCCCGAAGCAGGCCGTTGATCAACTTATTGCGGTCAAACAGTTCGTGCCGTCCGTCTTTCTTGACGACGATGAGCGGTACTTCTTCCACCATCTCATACGTCGTAAACCGGCGGCCGCACTGCTGGCATTCGCGGCGGCGGCGGATAGCTTTGCCATCATCGGTTGCCCGTGAATCGGTTACTTTTGTATCTGCACATTGGCAAAATGGGCATCTCATCCTTCTTCCTACCTTCTTTCCGACGATATTTTCAAAAAAAGCGGGTCCGCCGGGATCCGCTTTTTTTCATGCTGATTATCTCATCCACGCAGGAATTTCTACGCCGCCGGCACTATCTTTTTTATCGCCGGATTTTGTCGTTCCGCCCGTTCCCTGTCCGAAAGAAGGAATCGAAGACGGTTCTTTACCGAAACCCGTAGCGACGACCGTAATGCGGATCGAATCTTCCATGTCCGGATCGATGACCGAACCGAAGATGATGTTGGCTTCCGGATCAACGGCTTCAGCCACTTTTTCAGCAGCTTCGTTGATTTCGTACAAGCTGACGTCCGGACCGCCGGTGACGTTGAGCAGGATGCTCTGAGCGCCGTCGATGCTCATTTCTAAGAGGGCACTGTGAATAGCACCGTCAACAGCTTCGACTGCACGGTTTTCACCGGAACCGATGCCGATACCCATGATGGCTTCGCCCTGGTCGGACATGATCGTCTTGACGTCGGCAAAGTCGAGGTTGATGAGACCGGTCGTCGTGATCAAGTCGGAAATGCCCTGAACGCCCTGGCGGAGTACGTCGTCAGCGACGAGGAAAGCATCTTTAAGGGGCGTCTTCTTGTCGATGATCTGGAGCAGTTTATCATTGGGGATGGTAATGATGGTATCGACTTTTTCTTTCAAGTAGTCGGCACCCTTTTCGGCAACTTCTCTGCGGCGCTTGCCTTCAAATAAGAACGGTTTGGTAACGACAGCGACCGTGAGGGCGCCCATTTCCTTAGCACATTCAGCTACGATAGGGGCTGCACCGGTACCGGTACCGCCGCCCATGCCGGCCGTAACGAATACCATATCGGCACCTTGGAGAGCCTTGATGATTTCTTCCTTGCTTTCAAGGGCAGCCTGTTCACCAACCTGAGGATTGGCACCGGCGCCGAGGCCGCGTGTCAATTTTTCACCGATCTGAATTTTGACATCGGCTTGGGATACTTCCAACACCTGGTCTTCCGTGTTGACCGAAATGAACTGGACCCCCTGCAAACCGCTTTCTATCATACGGTTGACAGCGTTGTTACCGCCGCCGCCGACACCAATTACTTTTATATTCGCAAACTCTGCCATATCGCATTTTCCTCCTTCGGACTCTATACGCACACCTTGTGCAGTAGGATTCTTTATTATTTTACACTATCTTCGAAAATTTATCTAGCTGTTTTTAAAAATCAAGGCCTCCAGCCTGTTTATTTTGCCTTAATAGCCGGTGCTCTGAGGTCGGTATCGATATACTGTACATTGATCCCGTTGCTTTGAGCTTCGGTAAGTAAGGTTTCGGTCATCTTGGCCCGTTCAGCCGGGTCATCTCCCTTACCGAGGCGGATAGGAACGGAATCAGTCGTATAGGCGACGATACTTTCGGGATTACCGACGTTTACTTCGGCAATCGTTTTAAGCAGGTCCGGCGGCAGACTCTGAAGGTATATCATAGCCGCTTGAAGCGTCGGATCGTCAATCGTATCGCCAAGGAGCAGGTTGTCCACTTTTTTCCCGGTCATGATGGGCAGGGAAACGCCTTTGATCTGCGGTTCCAAATCGATGACCCGTCCCGTCTTATCGACGTAAGCGAAACCATAGAGCGTCGTAATGATAGCTGCCGGCTTGCGTTCGGTCATCTCGATGTGAATGGTCGCCGGAAATTCCCGGGTTACGGTGGCCTCGGCAATGCGCAGGTCTTTTTTCAGCCGCTCTTCGATGCCGGCTGTCGACAGTTGGACGACGTTGACGTAGGAATAAGCGCCGGCGGCGCGGTAAACATCGTCAAAGGACATGTTTTCATTGCCGTCGACGATGATTGTGCCAAAGGGAACCGGTGCCAGCCGCAGGAACAGCCACAAGGCAAAGACGCCGAGGACGCCTAAGATGATCGTGCATCGGCGCCGGCGGGCACGCGCTTTTTTCTGCTGCTTTCTTTTTTTCTTCAGTCGGGCGGCCTGCCGTATCTGCTGACGGCGGCGTTCCTCTTCTTCAGCCAGTCTCATATCCTCATCGCTGCGCAAGGGATCCCTGTCCAGATGAGGAGGCACAAAGACATCATGAGGATCATTCGGCACTACCGTTCGCGGCCGCCTTCCCGGATATGGATGCTGTTTCATCAGAATTTACCTACCGATGCTTCGAGCAAAATCTTTTCGCACAAATCTTCAAAAGAAAGTCCCATGGCCCGTGCTGCGTCGGGGACCAGGCTGGTCGCCGTCATTCCCGGTACGGTATTGATTTCAAGGACAAAGGGATGGCCTTCTTTATCGGTCATCATATCGACACGGGACACACCGCTGCAGTGGCAGAGGCGGAAGACTTTTAAAGCCAGGTCCTGCATCTCTTTTGTGAGAGCCGGTGAAATGGGAGCCGGGCAGATGTGCTTGGCAATGCCCGGTTCATATTTTGAATAGAAATCGTATTTCCCCGTACTGGATACGATCTGAATGACCGGAAAGGCCAGGTCGTCCATGACGGCAACGGTAAATTCATCGCCGTCGATGAAGGCTTCGGCTACGATGGATGTGCTGTACTTAAAGGCTTCTTTAAGGGCCGATTCCAGTTCTTCCCGGGCGGTGACGATGACCGTTCCGATGCTCGATCCCTGGCCGGACGACTTGATGACGACGGGCAGAGAAAACTGCTTTTCAATATCGGCGATGATCTCCTTGCGGTCCTGATTGGCAAAGTAGTAGGCAAAAGGAGCCGTGGCAATGCCGGCGCCTTTAAAGGCAGCCTTGCTCATAACCTTATTCATGCCGACGGCACTGGCCATGACGCCCGGACCGGTATAAGGGATGCCCATCATTTCGCACAGGCCTTGGAGAACACCGTCTTCGCCGTAGCGGCCGTGAAGGGCGTTGAATACGACGTCGATTTTCTTTTCTTTCAAGGTTGCCGCCAAGGTATGCGGAACGAGTTCAATCGTTTCGATGGCATAGCCTTTTTTCTTCAGTGCTTCGGCAATGGCAGCTCCCGTGCGGCGCGATACTTCCGCTTCTGTCGAAGGGCCGCCGACGACGACGGCAATCTTTTTACCTTTCATGTCTTCCATGCGTTATTTCTCCATTTCTTTCGCTTCGGCAATATATTGTTCGCCGACTTTATAAATATCTCCGGCGCCCATGGTGATGACTAAATCGAGAGGCTTGGAGTTTTCTTTCAAATAGGCAATCAAATCCTCTTTATGAGGAATGTAGGTGACGTCCTGTCCCGTCGTCTCCTTGACTTTTTTGGCAATGAGTTCGCCCGATACGCCGGGAATGGGATCTTCACCGGCACTGTATACATCGGTTACGATCAGTTTATCGGCCTTTGCAAAGGCACTGCCGTATTGTTCGAGGAGGAGCTTCGTCCGCGTATAGCGGTGCGGCTGGAAGAGACAGACGACGCGGTGGGTCCCCATGTCGCGAGCCGCCGTCAAGGTCGCATTGATTTCCGTCGGATGATGAGCGTAGTCATCGACGACCCAAACGTCACCGACAAAGCCCTTGGTCTGGAACCGGCGCTTAGCCCCGTGGAAATGGCTCATGGCAGCGGCTATCTCCGCAAAGGGAAGTCCGCAGGCATCGGCCACGGCCGTCGTCGCCAAGGCGTTTAAGACGTTATGCCGGCCCGGTACGTTTAAGACCATGTCGCCCATCTTTTGGCCGCCTTTATAGACACTAAAGTGAAGTTTGCCTTTCAGGTAATGAAGCTCTCTTGCCTGGTAATCCGCCGGCTGTTCGAGGCCGTAAGAAACGTAGCGCCGCCCGATGGAAGGAGCCATGGCGCGAATCTTGTCGTTTTCAAAGCACAAGACGGCCAGTCCCTTTTCGGGATCGAGTTTCTGGATGAATTCCTTAAAAGCGGCGATGACGTTTTCAAGGGAGTTATAGTGATCCATATGGTCGGCATCAATGTTGGTAACGACGGCGATATACGGATGCTGCTTGAGGAAGGTGCCGTCGCTTTCATCGGCTTCGGCAATGACGTACTGCCCCTTCCCTAAGATCGAGTTGCTGTGCAAATAGTCGACTTCCCCGCCGATGACGATGGTCGGGTCCTGTCGGCATTCTTCAAAGACCTGGCCCAGCATGGACGACGTCGTCGTCTTGCCGTGCGCACCGGCAACAGAAATCCCCTTTCCCCAACTCATGATGTGAACCAGCGCATCGGAACGGTGGATGACCGGAATCTGCCGACGCCGTGCTTCGACGAGTTCGACGTTGTTGTCGCGGATGGCCGACGAAATGACGACGACCTGGGCGTCCTGCAAATTTTCAGGGCTTTGTCCAATGCAGATACGGGCTCCGCGCTTGGCAAACTGCTCCGTTACAGGCGAGGCTTTGAGGTCTGAGCCGGATACGTGATATCCTTTTTCAATAAAAACATTGGCGATTGCCCGCATTCCGGCTCCGGCAATCCCAATAAAATGAACGTTTGTCACATCGTTCAGATTAACCATAGGTTTATTCCACACCCTTCTTCTCCTGTTACGGACGACGGTTTCGGGCAATCGACAAGGCCAGTTCAGCAATATCCTGAGCTGCCTGGGGCTTACCCATCGAACGGCTGGCTTTGCCCATGGCTGCCAGGGCCGACGGATCGTCTTTTAAATGAATGATTTCTTCCAATAGTTCCCGCCCGGTCAGCATCTTATCGAGAATCATCTTGGCGGCGCCGCACATGACCAGAGCCTGTGCATTGTAGCGCTGATGATCTTCCGCTGCATAGGGATAGGGAATAAGAATCGACGGTACGCCGCGAACGGTCAGCTCGGCAAGACCGACGGCACCGGCCCGGTATACGGCCAGGTCGCAGGCAGCCAAGGCTTCCGGCATATGGTGAAGATAAGGAATGATGCGGCTCCCCTTACCGTAGCGGCCGCGGCATTCGATGCCCGACAGCTGTTTTACGACGCGGTCATATTCGTGATCGCCGGTAACGTGGAGAATCTGTATCGTATCGTCGTTGCGAAAATGTTTATGAACCTCGATCATCGCCGTGTTGATGCTGCGGGCACCGCGGCTTCCTCCGGCGACGAGGAGGGTGAATTTATGGGGATCCAATCCCAGTTTTTTCCGGCCCTCTTCGCGAGTGACCGTCAAAATATCCTTGCGGACGGGATTGCCTGTATAAACGAGAATGCTTTTTCTGCGAAAGCGCTCGGCAGCTTCTTCATAACCGAGAGCGACGCGATTGACAAAGCGGCTCAAAATCGTATTGGTAACGCCGGGAATGACGTTTTGTTCCTGGATCAATGCCGGTACACCGCTGAGACTTGCGGCTAGTAAGACCGGGCCGCAGACGAAACCGCCGGTACCGATGACGACGTCCGGTTTAAATTTATGGATAATGCCTTCTGCCTTAATCAGACTGGCTGCCGTCTTCCCGAGGGTAACCAGGTTGCGGACGGAAATCTTCCGTTCGAGGCCCCGCACGTCGAGGGTGACGAAGGGCAACCCTTCTTTTGGAATCAAGGTATTTTCCAGGCCGATTTTGGAGCCGACGTAGAGAAATTCGGTAGGCTCGATGTCGGCAATCGCCCGGGCAATGGTAATAGCCGGGTAGATATGGCCGCCTGTGCCGCCTCCGGAAATTATAACTCGACGCATGTTCCTGCCTCCTGTCGTCTGTTTTAAATAGTATCAGATCGCGTTGACAATGCCCTTAAAGACACGGCCACGCTGTTCAAAATTGTCATACATATCAAAGCTCGAGCAAGCCGGTGAAAGGAGGACGGCCTGAGGAGCTTTGGCAATACTGCGGGCTAACATAATCGCACCTTCCATACTATAACCGGTTCGGCGGATATCTGCAATACCTGCTTTTTTCGCGGCTGCTTCAAAGCGGTCGGCGGCATCGCCGATGAGGATCAGTGTATCGACGCGTTTGGCCGCTAAGGCCATGAAGTCATCGAGGGGCGTCTTTTTATCGTAGCCGCCGGCGATGAGAATGAGATGGCCCTGGGGAAAGGCATCCAAAGCCTTCATCGAAGCATCGACATTGGTACCCTTGGAGTCATTATAATAAGTCACATCGTGGATGGTCCGGACTTTTTCAAGCCGGTGTTCAACCCCTTTAAAGGTTTTTAAAACTTGTCTAATGACGTCAAGGGAAGCCCCGGCCGCATAGGTCAAGAGAATCGCCGCTAAGCAATTCTGTATATTATGCTTGCCAAAGAGATGGAGCTCCGATTCAGCACAGACGACGGTATCCTGTCCTTCATGGCGCAGAATAAGGTCGCCGTCCCGATAAAAGGCTCCTTCAGGGACCTCGCCGTTTGTCGAGAAGTACAGGACGGTACCGGTCATGGAATCGGCCATGGCCCGGACGCGGTCATCATCGTAATTGAGGATGGCATAATCGTCTTTGTCCTGATTGAGGAAAATTCGCTGTTTCGCAGCACTGTAGGCTTCCATCGTGTGATGACGGTCCAAATGGTCCGGCGTGATATTGAGGATAACCGCCGCCTTGGCCTTCATCGTACGCGTAAATTCGAGTTGGAAACTTGAAAGTTCGGCCACGACGACGGCGTCTTTCGGAAGATCCTTTGCCTGTTCTGAAAGGCCGTAGCCGATGTTGCCGCCGACGACGGTCTGACGGCCCGTAGCTTTCATGATTTCCCCCACCAGGGTCGTCGTCGTCGTCTTACCGTTAGTACCGGTGATGCCGATGATGTCAGCATCGGTAACGCGGCAGGCGACTTCGACTTCGCTCCAAATGGGAAGCCTTTTCGCAGCAGCGGCTTTCATAATGGGAATTTCCGGAGAAATGACCGGCGACGGTACGACGACATCCATGCCGTCGAGGAGGCTCGTTTCCTGACTGCCGAAGACGAGCTTTACGCCGTGAGACGCCAAGTCCGGCCATGGCTTTTCGCTCACATCGATGGCCTTCATATCGTTGAGGACGACCGTCCCCCCGTGATCTGCCAAGGCCAGTGAAGCGGCACGACCACTAATGCCCGCGCCGATGACTAAAATTTTTTTTCCAGAAAAATCCATGATGCTCATTACCTACACCTGCTTTATGTAAAATATGGTCTTAACAAGGAGAAAAGACTGTTTACTTTCCTGCCATGACGACGATAATCGCCAAGATAGCCATTAACGCCGAAAAACTCCAAAAAACAGTAACTACTTTCACTTCGCTCCAACCGGATAATTCAAAATGGTGGTGAATGGGACTCATTTTGAAGACCCGGACGCCCCGTGTTTTGAAGGAAATAACCTGGATGATGACCGACAAGGCTTCGAGGACATAGAGACCGCCGGCCAAGATGAGCAAGAGTTCCGTCTTGGTCAAAATGGCCATAGCCGCTAAGGCACCGCCGAGAGCCAGAGACCCGGTATCGCCCATGAACATTTTAGCCGGATGCTGGTTATAGAACAAGAAGCCCAGGCAGGCGCCGGTCAGGGCCGTACTGAAAATGGCAAAATGAGTATACCCCAAGGCGACAGCGATGACGACGTAGGCAACGGCCGTAATCGAGCATGAACCGGCTGCCAATCCGTCGAGTCCGTCCGTCAGGTTGACGGCATTGCTGGTTCCGACGATCATGACGAATACGAAGAGATAGTAGAACAAGCCTAAGTCAACGGTCGTCGACGTGAAAGGAATCCACAAGGTCGTGGGAAAATGAAGGAAGGCTTGGAGGATGTAGCAGAAAACGGCAGCCATGACGAACTGGCCGGCCAGTTTCTGTTTTGCCGTAAGGCCCAAATTGCGGTGTTTAACGGCCTTGATGGAGTCATCCAAAAAACCGATGACGCCGTGACCGAGGGTCAGGAATAAGGCCAAGGCCTTTCTGATTTCCATCGGATCAAAGAGGAGGCAAGCCACGGTCAGCGCCGTCAGGATGAGAATGCCCCCCATGGTCGGTGTACCGGCTTTATACTTATGGCTTTCCGGCCCTTCTTCTCGTTCAGACTGGCGGGCGTGGAACTGTTTCAGTTTTTTGATGACGAAAGGTCCCAGGACAAGGCCGATGACCAAGCTGACGATGAAGCTGAAAATCAGCATTTTAAACATTCACATTACTTCCTTTCAAAATAGGGCAGTATTTTTTCCATAGCAAAGCTGCGCGAGCCTTTCAAAAGGACGGTGTCACCGTCCCGGAGCAAGGCCTTCAGCTGACGGGCCGCCGCTTCATGAGAATCGGTCATATAGACGGCTTTCATGCCGGCATCCTGTGCCGCACGGGCGATATCTTCAGCCAGATTCCCCATGGTGATGAGGGCGTCGAGCTTCATATCGGCAACCAAGCGGCCGATGGCCCGATGCTCTCTTTCGGCCCAGTCGCCGAGTTCTCCCATGCCGCCGAGGACGGCGATTTTGCGGCCCTTTGTCAGGAGATCCAAGGTACGGATAGCTTCGGCCATCGAAGCCGGATTGGCATTATACGTATCGTTGATGAAGGTATAAGGCCCGAGGTGCAGGAGTTCCTGGCGCATGGCCATGCCTCGATAGGCAGAAAGTCCGGACTGCAGTTCCGCGTCACTGAGACCGGTCAGGTATCCTGAGGCAATGGCCGCCAAGGCATTATAGACGTTGTGGCGGCCAATGACCGGAACGGAAACATCAAAGGTACGGTCGAAGCAGCGGCAGGTAAAGCGAACCCCTTTTTCGTCACAGACGACATTCTCGGCCCGGATCTGAGCCGAATCATCGATCCCGTAGAGGACAGACCGACCTTGGCAGAGATCCTTCATCGGTGCGACAAAAGGATCGTCACCATTTAAGATGGCCGTTCCTTTGGCATCGAGGCCTTGGACCAATTCAGACTTGGCCTTGGCAATATTTTCCTGAGAACCTAAGAGTTCGATATGGCTCTTGCCGACGTTGGTGACGACGCCGATAGTCGGCTCGCCGATATCGACCAGTTCGGCAATCTGCCCGAGGCCGCGCATGCCCATTTCGACGACGCAGGCTTCGTGGTCAGCCGTCAACTGTAACAAGGTTTTAGGCAGTCCGATTTCATTATTATAATTCTTTTCCGTCTGCAATACCTTATATTTTTCACTCAAGACGGCGGCAATCATATTGCGCGTCGACGTCTTCCCTACTGAGCCGGTTACGGCAATGACGGGAATGGAAAAACGGCGGCGGTGAAAACGGGCTAAATCCTGATAAGCTTTCAGCGTATCAGAAACGACGAAAATCGGGACCGCAGCCCCCTTATATTCCGGCCGCAGTTCAGAGACGACGGCACCGGCCGCGCCAGACGAGAGTGCCTTTAAGACGAAGTCATGACCGTCAAAAGAAGTCCCCTTAAAGGCGACGAAAAGGGAGCCCTTTTCCACCGCCCGGGTATCGGTGCAAACGTCATGAAAAAGCACGCTCCCTATAGAAGAGAGCAGACGGGCTCCCGTCGCTTTCTGTACTTCTTCACTGGTAAAATCAGCCATTATTTATCTCCTCGATGCAGGTCGCGAACGGCATTGCGGGCTTCTTCGCGGTCGTCAAAGTGAATCGTACCGTCATTTAAGATCTGATACGTTTCATGACCCTTACCGGCAATGACGATGATGTCATTTTCTTGTGCCAGTTCGACGGCTCGATAAATGGCTTCACGACGGTTGACGATGACTTCATGATGCTGTCCCGCCTTAAGCCCTTGTTTAACGCCTTCTTCGACTTCTGCTACGATGGCATCGGGGTTTTCCGAACGCGGGTTATCCGAAGTGACGATGGGAATATCGGCAAGTTCTGCGCCGATGCGGCCCATGATGGGGCGCTTGGTCCGGTCGCGGTCACCACCGCATCCAAAGACGGCAATGACGTGGTTGGGGTTCATGGCCCGTGCCGTTTCCAAGGCCTTTTCAAGGCTGTCCGGCGTATGGGAATAGTCGACGACGATAGCAAAGGGCTGGCCGGCTTCGACGAGTTCAAAACGGCCGGCTACGGAGTGGAAAGTCTGAATGGCCTTGTCGATAGTGGCTTCGTCGATGCCTTCGGCATGGGCCGCACCGATAGCAGCCAGTGTATTGTAAACGTTGAACAGGCCGGTAATGTTCATATTGAGATGGACATTGACAAAAGGACCGACGACGTCGAAGGACGAGCGTTTCAGTTCGACATTTAAATTCGAACCTTTGAGGTCGGCATCTTGTTCAACGCCATAGGTCAAAACCTGGCAGTGGCAAGCATCGAGAATCTGTTTAGACCAGGGATCGTCGACGTTTACGATAGCCGTTTTATTGTCTTTGACATGGTCGGCAGCGGTCAGGCTCTGGAAGAGCTTGGCTTTCGCGGCGACGTAATTTTCCATGGTCTTATGGAAATCGAGATGGTCCTGAGTAAGATTGGTAAAGACAGCCGTATCGTATTCGATACCGGCGACGCGGTCTAAGGCCAAGGCGTGGCTGGACACTTCCATGACGACATGGGTCATGCCCTTTTCATACATCAGGGCCAAAAAGCGCTGGAGTTCGACGACGTCCGGCGTCGTGTTGTGAATGGGCAGTTCTTCATCGTCGATAAGGGCGTGAATCGTGCCGATGACGCCGACATGATGGCCGGCAGAACGCAGAATATGGGCAATGATGTGGGTCGTCGTCGTCTTGCCGTTGGTACCGGTGACGCCGATCATGCGCATCTTTTTGCCGGGATAGTCATAAAAGAAAGGGACCATGTCTTCTAAGGCATGGTGGATATCGGGGACCTGGATCTGGACCGTTTTCGACGGCAGGTCGAGGTGTTTCGTCGTCAAAACAGCGACGGCCCCTTTTTCGACAGCCTGCGCTGCAAAAGCAGCCCCATCGACATGAGCGCCGGAAATGCAGACGAATAAGTAGCCCGATTCGATGTCCCGGGAGTCCGAAGAAATACCGGTAACTACCGTATCGGCACTGCCGCTGAGATTATAAATTCCTTTAAGTTGTTTGCAAAGTTCACCTATTGTTTTTGTCATTATTATAGAACCTCCTTGACGGTTCATTTCATTGTACTGTTCTACATTGTACAGCTTTATCGGATAAATAACAATGAGGTCGTCGCACAAAAGTGCGTCGACCTCTCATTTAAGCAATTATCGACGGTTCCCCTTTGCGGCCTGATCGCTTTGATTCCCATAGAGAATACGTGACGGTGCCACCATTCCCAGCTGTTTCGTCGCCGTCGTATAAATTCGTTCCGGCGTTTCCAATTTGGAAATTTGGACCCGTAACTGCTCATTTTCACGTTGTAACTGCTGTGCTTGAAGTTTTAATTCCATGAGTTCGCCACTCTGCTGATACGTCCAAGACGTAATAAGATTAGAAGCGATGGCAATCGCTGCGATCATTCCAATGGGAACCAGAACATATACGGCACCCTGCTGGACAGCCTGTACCGCAGCTGACCTCCACAGGGGAACGCTTCTTTCTTCATGTAAATTTCCGACTTTCCTTGCCAGCATACGCAACACATCCATTTCAATAATCATTAGCTTGGCTCCTTCATTTACGGATACCGACGCGAAGTTTTGCACTGCGGGCCCTCGGATTCAAATCCAGTTCCTCCGGCGACGGTAAAATGGGTTGTCGCTTTACTTTTAGGATGGCCTGATGATGGCAGGTGCAAACCGGCATATCGGGCGGACAGATACAATCGGTCGCCAAAAGACGCAGCGTCTGTTTTGCAATACGATCCTCCAGTGAATGGAAGGTAATGACACACAAACGTCCTCCGCGCTTTAAACGCTGAGCGGCATGTTCCAAGGAATCCTTTAAGATTCCCAATTCGTCATTGACTTCGATTCGGATAGCCTGAAACGTTCGCTTCGCCGGGTGCGGCCCGTCCTTACGAGCGCCGGCCGGGATGGCTTTTTTAATAACGTGAACCAGTTCTTCCGTCCGTTCTAAGGTTTTTTCCTGACGTTCTTTCACGATGAATTCGGCAATGCGCTTAGCCCACCGTTCTTCCCCATAATCTTTGATGATACGGTACAAGTCGGCTTCACTGTAACCGTTTACGACGTCGTAAGCGCTGCGCCCCTGGCTGCGGTCCATGCGCATGTCGAGGGGCCCGTCCTGCATATAAGAAAATCCCCGGTCCGGTGTATCCAGTTGATAGCTCGATACGCCGAGATCAAACATGATGCCGTCGACGGCATCGATGTGAAGTTCGTCGAGGACTTCCGATATATACCTGAAATTGCGCTGCACGAGAATATGTCGGCACGGCGTATCAGAGAGGCGTTCCGTTGCCGCTGCAATGGCGTCCCGGTCCTGGTCGAGACCGATAATCGTCGCCTCACCCGTCAGCTGATCGGCTAAGGCCCTGGAATGGCCGCCGCCGCCGAGGGTACAGTCGACGTAAACGCCGCTGGTGTCGGTTATTAAATTGGCTATGGTTTCCTTACGAAGAACACTGACGTGGTGAAAATCCATAATTCCTCCTAAAAGTCCAGGTTCAGGAAATCGTCGAGGCTTTCGGCGATTTCTTCCATGGCCGGAACAGTCTTGGCAACATAGGCTTCGTATGCGTCTTTACTCCAAATTTCGACCTTGTCTCCTGTCCCCAGAACGGTCACATCCTTAACCAGTTTCGCATAGGCCCGCAAAGTAGCCGGAATAAGGATACGACCTTGCTTATCGAATTCGACTTCAGCAGCACTGCCAAAGACGAATCGCTGGAAGGCACGGACGTTTTCCTTCGATGCCTTCAGTTGTTTTAAACTTCCGGCAAACCGCATCCATGCTTCCATCGTGTAAACGGAAAGGCAGCCTTCCAAACCTCGGGTAACGATGAAGGTTGGACCGAGTTCATCCCGAAATTTGACAGGCAAAATGACGCGACCTTTAGCGTCGATTGTATGTTCGTATTCTCCCATAAACATTAGGCGCGTCACTCCTTTCACTCTCCACCACATTCTACCACATTTACACACTCTGTGACAATAATGTTGACAAGAAATGGGAAAAAAAATAAGCTGCCGCTTTGGCGACAGCCTACTTTTTTAAATATATTGGTTAGTAAACCGATTTACTTCATCGTTCCGGTAATAACAATCGGACCTGTATGCATTTTTTTGAAATCACAAAGGGCCACTAATTCAGCCCGGCTGTAGCGGCGCCGTTCCGGAACCAAGCCGCCGGCATAGGCCAGGTGGGATAAAATCGTCTCGGCATCGACGCCGTCGTCCCGCAGGGCGCGGACGGTAATGCCTTTTTGTCGTTTCGACAGGCGATTCCCATCGCCGTCGATGAGCATCGGCACGTGGGTATAGTGGGGCGCGTCGTAGCCTAAAATCTTCATGAGCCAAATCTGCTGCGCCGTCGATGACAGCAAGTCTTCACCGCGCAGGACATGGGTTATGGCCATGCTGCCATCATCGACGGAAACAGCCAACTGGTAGGCATACATGTCATCGGCCCGGCGGACGACGAAGTCACCGCAGCAGTCGGGCAGATAGTCTTCCTGCCGGCCGTAAACGGAGTCGGTAAAGTAAACGGTTTCGTCCGGTACATGGATGCGCCACGACGGTTTCTTGGTCATGCGGCGGCGTTCGGCTTCACTTAGGCCGTAACAATGGCCGTCGTACACGGTATGTTCGCCGGCATGAGGGGCCCCAATGGCCTGAAGCCGCGTCCGGCTGCAGTAGCAGGGATAAAGGAGTCCCTTTTCCCGCAGGACGTCCAAGGCCTCGTCATAACGGTCGTAACGTTCCTGCTGGACGTAAGGACCGTAAGGGCCTCCCACATCGGGGCCTTCGTCCCAGGCAAGGCCCAGCCAGGAAAGGTCTTCCATAAGTGCCTTAGTATACACAGCCTTGGAACGCTGCTCATCAATATCTTCAATCCGCAGGACCAAGGTGCCTCCGGCCTGACGCACTTGGAGCCAGGCCAAAAAGGCCGACCAAACGTTTCCCAGGTGGATATATCCTGTCGGGCTCGGAGCAAATCGCCCTCGCATGGAAGCCCCCCTTAGTCGGGAAGGGAAACGAGGTTCGTAAACAGGTCTTTTTCCTGGCGAATCGTCGCTTCACTGCCCATGACGCACAGGTTATCATCCTTCATGACCGCTTCGATGAGCGGAGAAAGGGCCTTAATATCGGCTGCCGTCGTCGCCAAGAGCTGATCGCGGCGAGCCTGGGCGACTTCGTCCGTCGTCCCCGTAAAGTAACGGGTCATGGCTTTTTCACCGCGAAGGGACGGCGTCAAAGGCACATCGATGCGGCTCAGCGTACCGATGACGTATTTCGTCATTTCCCGGTCCGATACGTCAAAGGTCTTTAAGTAGTCCGCCAAGCCGTCATAGGCTTCGACGCTGGAACGCAGATTCGGGTCCCGGTAAGAGCAAAATACCATGTCGCCGTTGTCATAGAAACGAGTGAAAGCACCGTAGGCCCCTCCCTGAACGCGAACCTTGGTCCATAAATAGCCGTACTGGAGAATCGTATCGAGGACCATCAGCGCCCCGGTATAGTCGTAGCCGTGGCCGCGGAAGTTGCCGCCTTTGGCGACGTACTGAACGGTGCCGCTGGTCATGATGCCTTCGTTCTTCGCCGTAAGGCCGAAGTCGCAAAGACCGGTCCGCTTTTCTCCCTGCGGCAGGGCTTCTGTCCAGCGAGCCGCACTGGCCTTAGCACCATTCCAATCGCTGTCACTGGCCGTCATTTCTAAGGTCAGGGCCGAGCGGCTGAAGATTTTTTTCATGAGGGCTGCCAATTTCCCGCCGATTTCATCGGCATCGGTCTTGATGCGTTTGGCAATGTCCGTGATAAATTCATAGTACGAGAATTCTCCGGCATCGCAGAACGCTTCGACCGGCGATACGTAGGACAAGACGCGGTGCATGACGATCGTATGGCCGCGGCGGAAGGTATCCATATCCCAGCCGGCCTTGATTTCATCGACCAGTTCGATCAATCGTTCCTGGTTGGTAAAGACCGTTTCCAAGGAGATTTCCCGCAAGAGGTCGATTAATTTGTCGAAGTTAAGGGCCAAGCCCTTGGCTTTAATCCGGAATACGGGCGTATAATCGCTGTTGTCCAAACGATTGGAATAGGCCGACACACTGTAGCCGATGCCGCCGGTGTAGAGATCGATAAGGGACGCCAGTTCGCCGTACGTATGGGACTTGGTGTCGATGTCACCGAGGATGTCGCTCAAAAGATAGGCGTAAGAAATTTCTTCCCGCGTCAGGCCGTGAAGGTCGAAGTAGGCATTGACATAGGTAATGCCGTTCGTGTTGTCCGGTACATGGCACAAGGTCACGTCGCCGAGCTGTTCCTCATGCATGACCACCGTATCGACTTTCTTTTCAAGATCATCACGGGATAAGGTTGGAATCGATTCCAGGGCTTCCGGCGAATCGGGCGTCGCCTGACGGAGTTTCAACGCTTCCGACTCGGCGACGATGGCATCGATTTCTTCTTTCGTAAGGGACGCTTTATAGGCTGCCAGTTTTTCGGCTAAGGCTTTATCGTGTTTTTCCGTCAGGCCCGGTTCCGGTACCAGCGATACCAATGCGTAGTAGGCATTATCGAGGATGTAACGCTGGATCAAGTCTTCAAAGTAACCAGTGTCAATGCCCTTACGGAGGACATCGAGGGATTTTTCATAAGACAAGGCGTCTAAGGGATCGAGGTCATAGAGCCAGGTATCCATGCAGCGGATGGCATAGATAAGGCCCTTAGGACGGCCGGCAAAATCGGCTTCACGGAGGGTGAATTCCGTCCGGTTCAAAGCCCCGGTCAAAAGCGTCTTGTCGAGACCGTCTTTGACCATGCGGCACAAAACGTCGGTGACGATAGGCATGATTTTATTCTGCTTATCCGGGTCAGAGCCGTTGACAGAGATGCTCCACAAGGGCTGGAGGATGCCATCCTGGAAGTCCCCGGAAATGTCCTTCCCAAGACCGGCGTCGACGAGAGCCTTCTTAAGAGGCGCAGCCGGCGACTGGAGAAGGACATAAGTCAGGACTTTAAAAGCCAGGGCCACCGTCGGGTCGAGGGCCTGGTCGATGACGTAGGTCAGGCTGTGCAGGGTCTTGTGTTCCGTCTTTTCCCCGGAGGCAATGCCATAGGGATAGGACTTTACGGCGCTGCCCGGGAAGACCTGACGGCCAATGGTCGAATCGACGTCCTGGAGGCGGAATTTGCTCAAGTATTCCCCATCAATGAAGGCCAGTGTCTGGTCGATGTCCATGTCGCCGTAGAGGAAGATATAGCTGTTGGCCGGATGGTAGTACGTGCCGTGGAATTTGACGAAGTCTTCCTGGGTCAGGTTGGGGATATCGTCAGGATCGCCGCCCGATTCAACGCCATAGGTCGTATCGGGGAAGAGGTTTTCCATGACGTGCCGTTCGAGCTGAGAGTCTGGAGACGAAAAGACGCCTTTCATTTCATTATAGACGACGCCGCGGTAAATGAGGTCGCTGTCGGCCGAATCGAGGTGGTAATGCCAGCCTTCCTGCATCAAGACCTGTTTGTCCTTCAGCATATTCGGGAAAAAGACGGCATCCAGGTAGACATCCATCAGATTTTTGAAGTCGGCCGCATTGCGGCTGGCGACGGGATACATGGTCTTATCGGGGAAGGTCATGGCGTTGAGGAAGGTGTTGAGCGAGCCTTTGACCAGTTCGACGAAGGGTTCCTTCAAAGGGAATTTCCGGGAGCCGCAAAGAACAGAGTGCTCGCAGATATGGGGCACACCGGTGCTGTCCGACGGCGTCGTACGGAAGGAGATGGAAAAGACCTTATTGTCGTCGTCATTTTCGATATAGAGCAGGCGAGCACCGGACTGGTCGTGGTGCAGTTCATAAGCCTGGCTGTGGAGTTCCGGAACGTACTGCGAACGCTCAACGGTAAAGCCGTGAATCTTCTGTTTTTCTTGTAACTTCATAAAAACGCTCCTTATCATCATAATGTTTTAAATAATATAACGTATATATAATCAGTATATATTTATAAGGCACTGCCACTAAGGCCATCACCGTGGATCATTCAGTCAGCGAGCAGTATCCGGCCCAATTCTTCTACGGTATCGGCAATATAGTCGGGGCCGTACTCTTTTCGTTCGGCAGCATTACCGTAGCCGTATCCGGCATAGATGACGGGAAGGCCCAGTTCATGGGCGCCGATGATGTCGAATTTACGGTCGCCTACCATGACGGCTTCCCCTTTTTCAACGGGGCCGATGCCCTTTAAAATCCGGGCCATGATGTCGGCCTTGGAATCAGTGCCGCCAACGGCAGGACCGGCAATGGCTTCTAAGTACGGAGCCAGTCCGAACTTTTCACAAATCGCTTCGGCGTGGACCTGGGGCTTCGACGTCGCCACAAAAGAACGGATGCCCTTCTCCTTTAATGTCTTTAATAAAGGGACGATGCCTTCAAAGGCACGGTTTTCAAACTTGCCGATCGTGCTGTATCGTTCCTGAAAGAAGGAATAAGCCTGACGGGCCTTTTCCGGCTCAAAACCGTAGTAGCCTTCAAAGGTGTCCAAGAGCGGCGGACCGACGATGACGTGGGGATCGAGGCGCCCTTCGGAAGAAATGCCCATCTTTTCTAAGGCATAGGCCACCGAATTAATGATACCTTCTTTGGAATCAGTCAAGGTTCCGTCGAGGTCAAATAAAACGTATTTATACATTGACAATACTCCTGAAATCTATACTTTTTGTGTACGCTATCTATTTTAGCGTGCTTTCTCGATATTTGCAAATACAAACCATTTTGTACTAAGTTCCTTTCGGTACAATATTGACCATTTTCGTACACTTATGCTATAATGCATTTATCAATAACAAAGAACAATTTTTATTTAAATTAAGAAATTATACGAAAAGGGAGTGTTAATTCATGGAAAATGCTATTCGCTCATCTTACGACCTCTATATTAACGGCAAATGGGTTCCCGCCAGCGACGGCGCAACCTTCAAAGCCTTCAATCCTTCTAACGGTGAACAATTATCGGTCTGCGCCGAAGCTACGAAAGAAGACGTCGACGCTGCCGTCCGCGCCGCCGAAGCTGCTTTCCCGGCTTGGAAAAAAGTATCCCCCATCGACCGTCAGAATATCCTCTTGAAAATCGCTGATGTTATCGACCAGAACGCCGATAAATTAGCTCTCATCGAATCCCTCGACAACGGCAAACCGATTCGTGAAACGAGAAACATCGACATTCCTTACAGTGCCGACCACTTCCGTTACTTCGCCGCCGTCCTCCGCGACGAAGAAGGCCGCGTTTCGAGCCTCGATGAAAACATGATGAGTATCGTCATCCATGAACCGATTGGTGTCGTCGGCCAGGTCATCCCTTGGAACTTCCCCTTCCTCATGGGTGCTTGGAAACTGGCTCCGGCCTTAGCTGCCGGCTGCACGATCGTCCTCAAACCGTCGAGCTCGACATCTCTCAGCCTCCTCGAATTGATGCACCTCTTAGAAGGCGTCCTGCCTGCCGGTGTCGTCAACATCATTACCGGTAAGGGATCTCGCTCCGGCCAGTACCTCCTCGACCATCCGGACATCCAGAAACTGGCCTTTACGGGTTCGACGGAAATCGGCCGCGACGTCTACAAAGCAGCTCAGGAAAAATTGATTCCGGCTACCCTTGAACTGGGCGGCAAATCGGCCAACATCTTCTTTGAAGACTGCAAATGGGACATGGCTATGGAAGGCGCCGAATTCGGCATCCTCTTCAACCAGGGCCAGGTCTGCAGCGCCGGTTCCCGTATCTTCGTACAGCGCAGCATTTACGACAAATTCGTAAACGAACTGGCTGAACGCTTCAACCGCGTCAAAGTCGGCCTGCCTTGGCTGAAAGAAACGCAGATGGGCGCTCAGGTTGACGAACGTCAGCTCGAAAAGATCTTAAGCTACATCGAAATCGGCAAAAAAGAAGGCGCTCGCCTGGTATGCGGCGGTGAAAAGATCACCACTGACGGCCTCGAAAAGGGCAACTTCATCCGTCCGACCATCTTCGCTGACGCCAAGAACGACATGCGCATCGCCCAGGAAGAAATCTTCGGGCCCGTCGTCGTCATCATCCCCTTCGATACGGAAGAAGAAGTCATCGATATGGCCAATGACAGCATCTACGGTCTCGGCGGCGCCGTATGGACCCGCGACATCAACCGTGCCCTGCGCGTAGCCAAAGGCGTACAGACGGGCCGTATGTGGGTCAACACCTACAATGCCCTGCCGGCCGGCGCTCCTTTCGGCGGCTACAAACTCTCCGGTATCGGCCGTGAAACGGATAGATCGACGATGTACCACTACATGCAGACCAAGAACATCCTCATCAACTTCTCGGAAAAACCGAACGGCTATTACGAATAATACTCCGCCCGCTCATTTCCTATCATAAATTGACAAAAACCTCCTTTCTTCATATAATACAGTATTGTGAAGAAAGGAGGTTTTTCCATGAAAAAGATGCTGTCCAAAAAAGAAAAGGCCCGTCGCCAAAGCATCCGCCTGTCGCCGGCCATCAAAAAAACGATCCGGACGCTCGACCCGGCCCGTATCCTGACCCTCGACTTAGAGACGACAGGACTTACGGCAGACGCCGAAATCATTCAGCTTTCCATCATGAACGGTTTCGGTCAGGTTCTCTTGAACCGCTATTTCAGGCCCATCCATACGGAGCGATGGGACGAAGCGATGGAAGTCAATCACATTACGCCGGAACAAGTGGCCCACGAAGATCCCTTCATCCTCTGGGCCGATGAAGTCAGCCGTCTTTTCATGGACGCAGACCTCATCGTCGGCTACGGTACCTTTAACGATATCGAGCGCCTCTATGAATCGGGCGTCGTCCTGCCCGACCGCGATATCTACCTCGATCTGGCCGAAGCCTTTTCCCTCATCCATTATAAGGAAACGAAGACCATTACCTATACCAAGCTTCGAAACTGTGCCGCCTATTACGGCTATGACAGCCGCCGCAGCTGGCACGACAGCCTGACCGATACGGACGCTACCTTGTTTTGTTTCCAGCACATGCTGGAAGATGACCGGGCCATCTTTAAAAAACGCCGTTACCCGCAGCTCTGCGGATAACGGCGTTTCGTCGTTTTGCAATTATACTCCTCGCAATTGAGGATCCCAAATGATTTTGTGGAGCTGAATCTGAAGGTGCCAGTCAGTCAGCTCGTGTTTCTTCATAAAGTCGACAATCTGCGCCGGCTCAATTTCTCCGAAGACGGCACCGACGTAGACGGCACACTTCGGCTGATAGCGTTCATAGACGGCCAGGGCCTGGTTGAGGTCGGCTTCATCGCCGACGACGAACTTCAGGACGTCCTGAGGACGGAGCTTTTCAAAATTCTCTTCCAGCATCCGGCCGGCCATGTCCGACGAGAGGCTCTTATAGTCGACGGTAAACCAGACATGGTCGTATTTGAAGTAAGGCTCGATGTCGACGCTGCCATTCGTTTCGATATTGACGCTGTGCCCTTTTAGGGCCGCCAACAGAGCATGGACGTCCTGACAGAGCGGTTCCCCACCGGTCAGGGTGACGTTGGGGTACGAGACCTGCCTTACAATGTCGTCGACGTCCATGTCCTTCCCTTCCGAAAAGGCATAGGTCGTATCGCAGTAAGAACAACGCAGGTTACAGCCACAGAGGCGGATGAAGGTGGCCAGCTGACCGGCCTTCTTCCCTTCCCCGTCGATGCTGTCGAAAATCTCATTGACGCAGAGACTATACTTCATAGACAGCCACGTTCCCTTCGCTTTCCTGGACCTCGGCCCGGACGCAATGCGGTACAGTGTCACAAATCCACTTGGCAATGTTTTCTGCCGTCGGATTGAAATCAAAGACGTCGTTTAAATTATGATGATCCATCTTGGAGTGGACCAGTTCTTTAATCTTTTTGAAGTCGACGACCATACCGTTGTGATCGAGTTCTTCAGCCTGACAGGTCACATGGATGATCCAGTTGTGGCCATGGAGATTTTCACATTTACTGGCGTAGTCGAGGACTAAATGGTGAGATGCGGAGACTTCCAGCCGCTTGGTTACAGTATACAAACAATTTCCTCCCTTATCGTGCATCAAAAGGCTTATAAGCCCAGCTTGTAGATGCGGTTGGCGTTATTAAAGAATACGTCATCCCAGTAAGCTTCAGGGATGAAACCTTTTACAAATGAAATGTAGTCGTTAACATTGGCCAAGGGCCAGTCCGTCCCATACATGACCCGGTCATAGGCGCCGAGATACTTGAGCCAATCCCGGAGCATGGAGATATAACCCCGCTTACTGCGCAGGAAGGCCATCATATCGGGCACCTTGCCTTCGAGGAGTCCCGACAGATCGACGGCGACGTTGTGGTTCTTTTCCAAGACGGCAATGGCATCCTGCAAAAAGGGATTGCCGAAGTGGCACATGACCAACTGGACGTTGGGATGGCGCACGGCCGCTTCGTCTAGGGTCAGGGGATGGCTGTATTTCAACAGGGCGTTGGCCGTTGCCGTCAGCCCGGTGTGGATGGCGACGGGCTTATCATACTTTTCGGCCAATTCATAAATCGGGTCATACCATTCGTCGTAAACGTAGATATGGCTGTAGCCCGGATAGAGCTTGATGCCGCAGCACTGACTTTTCTTTAAATTCTCTTCGACATTGGCGGCAATGCTGTCCATGTCATCTTTTCCGGTCAGGCTGTCGATGCCGATGCAGTAGCTCATATAATCGGGATAGTTATGTTTTTTAGCATCCAGGGTCCGATTACTCATGACGACGCCGTGGACGACGTTATTTTCGATAAAAGCTTGGTGCAGTGATTCTTCCGTATTGGTATAGCCGGCAGCCAGGGCGACCTGGTCGAAGCCGGGGAAATCGCAAAAATGGAAATGACTGTCAATCACTCGTAATTCTTTTACTTTCATTTATAGGTCCCTCATTCCAAAATCGCCGTTTCTAATGCAATCTGGATCATATCATCAAAAGACGTCTGCCGTTCTTCCGGCGTGCAGGCGTCTCCGGTCAATAAGTGGTCGCTGACGGTAAACAACCCCAGTGCCTTGGCGCCAAACTTGGCCGCTGCCGTATAGAGACCGGCCGTTTCCATTTCGACGGCCATGATGCCGTACTGGGTCAGTTTTTCGTTATCGATTTCTTCATCGTAAAAACGGTCGACAGAGACGACGTTGCCGACCCGGGCCGGGACGCCAAGAGCCGCTGCCTGACCATAAGCCTGGCACAAAAGGGTAAAGTCGGCTAAAGGCGCATAGTTAATCGAGCCGCCGAAAATATTGCGAATGATCGACGAATCGGTCGTCGCCCCTTGGGCCATGATGACGTCGCGAAGTTTGATATCACGGCGCATAGCACCGCAGGTACCGACGCGGATCAGCTTTTTCACACCGTAGTCCCGCATCAATTCCGTAGCATAAATGGAAATAGAAGGAATCCCCATGCCTGTCCCTTGGACCGACAGGCGGACGCCCTTATAGGTTCCGGTATAGCCGAGGATATTGCGGATTCGGGTATAGCAGAAGGTGTCATCTAAAAAATTTTCAGCAATATATTTCGCACGCAGCGGATCGCCTGGAAGCAAGATGCGATCGGCGATTTCACCGTCGCGGGCGGCAATATGAAGACTCATGTACAGTTCCCCCTTTACACATCATCTATTGAATTCCTTTCATAACATGCCTGAAAGGGCGGTTATGGAGTGAAAAACATGGAAGTCCATGCTTGATTTTATCAATCCTCAAGTCTATATGATACCACATTACTCTAGTTTTAGTCACATCATTTTCGCTATTTTTCATATTTTTTTCAGACAAAGCCTATTTGACAAGACCTAGGGAATTTCATATAATAAAGTAATTAAGGATGCCCCATTTTGACTGCCCTTATTGCGGTACTTGGCGGGCATCCTTTTGTCGTATTGCAGTTTGAAATTGCCTCTCGCTATGCTACAATGTATAAGAAGCATTAAAAGGAGCGGTCGTATGTACGAAAATCCCTTATCTCACATTTTAGAATATAATTTAGACTTGGGTAAGACGAAGCCCGATACGGTCCATCGCGACGAAAGGTATTGCCCCTTCTGTGACGTCGCTCATTTGAAGAATGTCATGGAAAAGCGGGGCCACATGATCTGGCTTGAAAATGCCTTTCCGGTCCTCAAGGACTCATGGCAGACACTCATCATCGAAACCGATGACTGTGACGGCGAGTTCTCCGACTATACCCCGGAATACGCCCAAAAGCTCATCGAATTCGGCCTTGAAAAGTGGCAGCAAGTCAAGGAAATGGGCAAATTCAAATCGG
Organism: Megasphaera massiliensis; assembly: GCF_036305205.1. NCBI lineage: Bacteria > Bacillati > Bacillota > Negativicutes > Veillonellales > Veillonellaceae > Megasphaera > Megasphaera massiliensis. The sequence continues at coordinate 46,322 of NZ_JAXIXE010000050.1, read as the reverse complement.
TCGTCTTTTACCGCAACCACGGCTATATGTCCGGCGGCACGATTCACCATCCCCATTCGCAAATCGTCGGCTTCAAAGACTATGACTATCACGAAGATATCAAACCCTTCCACTTCGTCGGTCCGACCATCTTTGAAGAAGACGGCCTTACGATCACCCTGTCCAAACGGCCCATCATCGGCTTTTACGAAGTAAATCTTATCTTAAAGGACCGGGCAAAACTCGAAAAATTCGTGCGCTGCATGCAGACGACAGCCCACTATTTCATGCACTCCTTCATCCGCTTTAACGACAGTTACAACATCTTTTTCTATGATTTTCCCGATGACGATGCCTTATACGTCAAAATCATCCCGCGCTTTCTTACCAACCCTCTCTTTGTCGGTTACATGATTCCACAAATCGCAAATGGAGGCCATTCGGCGCATTTTATCCAGGAATTGCAGACCAGGCTGCATGACCTATAGAAAGGACGGTCCTCATACATTTATGCGTTTATTTGCAATAGGTGACTTACATTTATCGGGCAATCCGCCAAAAAAGCCGATGGAAGTCTTCGGCCCCCGCTGGAAAAATCACTGGCAGCGCATTGCCGAAGACTGGAAAGAAAGAGTCACCGATGACGATACAGTCCTCATTGCCGGCGATACGTCGTGGGCCATGCGCCTCGACGAAGCCCAGGAGGACCTCGATCAAATCCGCGCCCTTCCGGGCAAAAAAATCATTATCCGCGGCAACCACGACTACTGGTGGGCCAGTGCCGGAAAACTGAACCGCATGGATGCCGAAAATAATATGCACTACCTCTACGGCTCGACAGCCATCCTCGACGATGGCACGATCATCTGCGGCACCCACGGCTGGATCTGCCCGGGCGACATCCATTACCAGGAAGAAAGGGATGCCAAACCGTACCGCCGTGAACTGCTTCGCGTCGAACGGACGCTCCAGGAAGCGGAAAAAATAGGCAGTGGCCATACCATTCTCATGCTCCACTATCCGCCGGTCTGCGACTTGACGAAACCCAGCGGTTTTACAGAACTCTTAGAAAAATACAAGGTGCCCCTCTGTATCTTCGGCCACCTTCACGGTATGCAGCCCGGAACGATGTTCCCCCGCCGTTATAACGGTACCCTGCTGCACCTGGTGTCGGCCGACTATCGGGACTGCAAGCTCCTTGAAATCAAATTTGACGGTGAGGAGGCACTGCCATGAGTCAAATAGCCCAAAAACATCTCTTAGCCGGCATCATCTTCGGCGACGCCGAAACGGGCGAATACATCTACCTTCCCGGTGGCGAAGTCGGTACCGACCGACCGCTCTGCGTCTTTGAACACGACGGTCAAAAAGAGGATGTCGACCTCGAACAAGCCGGCTACCTCGTCGATCACCTGACGCTGAAAAAATGCAGCCATCCCACCCTCGGGAACCGCTCTTTTTAACATAACAAAAAAGAACCTCTCTGCCCTCCTGCCGAACTCATTCGTTAGGATCTAACGAATGAGCTGCACAGAATCAGAGGGGTTCTTTTATTATGCGTTATCCGGCGTTTGATCGGCATCTTTTCGGAGGGTAAACCAGAAAGTGACGCCGCCGTTTTCGTTCTTCACGCCATAAGATTCACCGTGGAGCTTCACCAGGGCCGCCACCGTGCCCAAGCCTAAGCCGTGGCCGCCGAAGATGCGTTTCGGACTGCGGGCCCGCGACGAGTCGATCTTATAGAAGGGCTCCCAAATACGCTGCTGATACTCTTCATCAATGTGACTGCCTTCATTGTAGACGCAGATTCGGTACCGCTCACCGAGATCTTCGGCCCAAAGGCGGATATGTTGATTGGCATCGGTATAATCGATAGCATTGCTTAAGAAATTCGTTAAAATCGTATCGATTCGTTCCGGATCGCCATAGACGGTCATGGTCTCAGGCAAATCAATCTTGGCAAGGATTCCCTTGTCTTCCATGACTTTGGAGAACCGTTCCCGACTTTCCTCGGCCAGAGCACTGAAATCGAAGACGGTCTGTTCCAGATGGAAGGAACCCGTTTCCAAACGTGATAAGCTGAGCAGATCACGAACCAGTTTATCCATCTTCTGGGTCTCACTATGTATAACCGAGCAATACCGACGCTGTGTTTCTTCATCGATGTCGAGGGTATCGAGACCTTCTGCGTACCCTTGGATAATGGCCAAGGGCGTTTTCAGCTCATGGGACACGGCCGATAGGAAGGCCTTCCGCATGTGCTCGACCTCTTTGGCTACGTCCAATTGTTTTTTCAGCTCTTCATTCGATTGGCGAAGAGCCGTCAAGGCGACATTGAGCTGGTTGGACAGGATATTCAGGCTCTCACCGAGTTCGCCGATTTCATCGCTAAGGTTCCCTTTCCACTTATTGGAAAAATCAAGGTGAGCCATGGCGAAGGCCAGGTTCTTCAATTCGATGAGGGGTTTAGTCATGCGCTGAGTCAGGTACAACGTACTGACGCAGGCCACGATCAGCCAGACGATGCCGCAGACGATGATGAAATGCTGGACAATATAGATATTTTCCTGCATGGGCGCGACGGACTGGTTGATGATGACGTACGTACCATCCTGAATGCGGTCGACGAGGTTAAAATACTCAAAATCAGGCATATCCTTATAAAGATGAACGGCTCCCAACAGGCTTTCATCAGGTGCCTTGCCGTCGAGAAGTTCCATGAGTTCCTTGATGTGTACCGGCGGCTTGCCCTCCGGACGATCGGCAGGAACTTCATTTTCCTTGCCAAGGGCGATGATTTCCTGATCTTCGGGAACGGTTTCCGGCGGCAGATGGACTCGCCGTCCCGGCTGCGAGGAATAGACCAGCTTATTGTTGTCGACGATGAGGATATCGACGCCGTAGCGCTGACTCAGTGAGTCCAGCGAATGTTCGTCAGGGCCGTTTTTCTTTTGATAGGTAGCACTGATTTTCTGACTGGCTTCGATCATGGCTTCTTTTTTCATGGAGTAGTAGTAGCGGTCAAAGCCAAGGCCGACAGCCATCATCAGCCCGATGATAAAGAAGATAGAAAAACAGCCGACATAGACACCGGTCTTAACCTTTAAGGACAATAAGCCTTTCCGTCTCATTTGGAATCGTAGCGGTATCCATAGCCGCGGACAGTACGAATGTAGCGGCCTTTGTCGCCGAGTTTAATGCGCAGGCGGTTGATGTGCGTATCGACGGTGCGCAGATCACCGTAGTAATCGTAATTCCATACCTGATTGAGGATCTGGCGGCGGCTCAAAGCCTTGCCGGTATTGCTCATCAGATAGTTGAGAAGCTTGTATTCTGTCGGGCTGAGATCGACATTCTTCCCGTCGAGGACGACCTGGCGGGCATCGCGGTCGATGGCGACACCGGCTTCGGTTTCCTGCGTTTCCGAGTCGTTCTGAGAACGGCGCAAGAGAGCCTTGATCTTAGCTACTAAAATTTTCGGGCTGAAAGGCTTGGTAATGTATTCGTCAGCTCCGAGATCGTAGGCAAAGAGTTGGTCAATTTCTTCACCTTTTGCCGTCAGCATCATGATGGGAACCGTCGATTCGCGGCGGATTTCACGGCATACGGTCCAGCCGTCGTAACCGGGCATCATGACGTCGAGAAGGACCAAATCCGGATGTTCCTTGTCGTAGATATCCAGGGCTTCTTTGCCGTCAACAGCTTCTAAAATTTCGTAGCCTTCAGGCTTTAAAAAATCAATGACCAATTGGCGCATAAGTTGTTCGTCATCTGCAATAAGTATCTTTTCCATAGTTAATCCTTCCTTCTGATAGCGTCTGTATCTGGCAGCTGAGCGAGCCAGTCATCAATCGGCCGGCCAAAGAGGATGAGGTCCGGCACCAGATCCCGCAAGGGGACCAATACGAAAGCCCGTTGTGTTAGATAAGGATGGGGCAAGGTCAGCTCCGGCGTCCGGCAGACCTCGTCCGGGCTGTAAACGAGGTCGATATCGATGGTTCGGGCACCCCATTTTTCATGGCGCACCCGCCCCAGCTGCCGTTCAATGGCAAGACAGCGTTCGAGGAGCTTCTGGCCCGTAAGACTCGTCTCCACGGAAACGGCACCGTTGATAAAGGGCGGCTGATCTTCCTTCCCCCACGGCGGCGTTTCATAAAAAGGAGACACCGTCTTAACGGTTACTTCAGGCGTGGCATCGAGGAGGGCCACAGCCCGTTTCAGCGTCTCTTCCCGATTACCCAGATTGGCGCCGATGCTAAGGTAAAATTTAGCCATGTCGTCGCCTTTCAAGGACTACGGCCGCATCGTCAAAGAGACCGCCAATCGGAGCCTGGGGCTTATGGACGGTTACCGTCACGACCTCGACAGGAGGAAAGGCGCCGAGAATCTCTTCGGCAATGACCGTACCCAGCCGCTCGATAAGCTGATAGCGGCGGTTCTCGACGATGTCCTTAACCCGAGCATAGACGACACTGTAGTCGACGGTCTGGTGAAGGTCATCAGAGGCGCCGGCCTGTGACAGATCCGCTTCAAGGCATATATCGATATGAAACGGCTGACCAAGCTCCGCTTCCGATGCTAAGCAGCCGTGGTGCCCCCAAAAGTGAAGTCCTTTGAGCATGATTTTATCCATCTTGTTTTTCCTCCATGACGAGCTTCCAAGCTTCTTTATAGGCATCGGTTCCTTCTTTCAGGCACCCGGACGCTGCCGTCGTCATAATATTCGAATCGATGGCCAGCTGATCGCGCATAGTAAGGCATAAGTGAGTTGCTTTGACGACGATCAGAACGCCTTCCGGATCGAGGCCGCGGACGATGGACTGACACAATTCTTCCGTCATCCGTTCCTGGAGCTGGGGCCGGCGGGCCAAGATATCGACAGCTCGGACGAAGTGACCGAACCCGGCGATACGATTAGCTTTAGGGTAGTATACGATGTGAACGGTACCGAAAAAGGGTAGCAAATGATGTTCACAGAGCGAGTGAAAGCGGATATTGCGGACACTGACCAGTCCATTGGACCGGGTTACGATAGGACTGTTCCATTCGTCATCTGGATTTTCCTGAAGGCCTGAAAAAAATCGGGCAAAGGTCTCGGCCACGCGGTGCGGCGTCTTTTCCATTCCCAGCGCCGTCAAGTCGAGCCCTAGGGCTTCTAAAAATTGCCGCATGGCGGCGACAGCTTTTTCATTTTCTACCAATGTGGCGACTCCTCCTTTTCCGTATGATTATAAAAGAAAGTAATAGGACAGCATAAAGATGGCGCCCCCTAGAATGATGAACACCGGGCTGGCATACTGCTGCCACAGGCTTTGGACGCGGTGGAGATAGATGTCCTCAGGATCGTCCGGATTATAGCGCAGGGGCAGTTCATCGCCGGCTACGTAATTCCATTCGGCATTACCAAAGGCATAGCGAGCCTGATGGGTCTTTCCGTCTTGGGACGTAAAACGAACGACAGGATAATAAAGGGTCCCACTTTTCATCTTCTTTTCTTCAAATCCCAAGAGAATGCCTGTCCCTTCCTGTGTGCAGCGTCGGGTAAGGCTATAAAATTTAGAGCCGTGATACAGGCCGACAGCAATGAACAACGTGCCAAGGATGGCAGGGATAAAATAAAAGATTTGCAGCAGCATGGCAAAATTCCTTTCTATTCATGGCGGTGACTTAGAAAGCGGCTGAGGGTTAGACCCAGCAGCGCTCCGATAACACCGGTGATGATTTGAGGCCAACTCATGGCCGTCAACAGCAGATGGCGCATAGCCGGAGGGAATTCGATACCGGCAAAGAGTAAATAAAATAAGGCGTAGAGGGTACCTGCCTTAGCCAGGGCTCCGACCAACAGTGCCGGCAGGCCGTAGTGCTGCCATCGCCAGGCGAAGTAAACGTAGACGCCATTTCCAATGGCGACGGGAAAGACGAAGAGGACGAAGGGCAGCATACCTTCGAGCCAGGCAAAAACAGGCGTGCAGGCGGCGACGACAAAACCGGCCCGCCGATCAATGGTAAGGACGGCCGTAATCAGGCAGGCATTGACTAAAGACCCGATGAGGAACAGACTGATCTGAGGCGGTATAGGGATGATGAGCCTGAGCCCTTGTAAAATCAAGGTCGCTGCCAGTATCAGTCCCGTTCGGGTTACCTTTTGTGTGTCGTCGGTCATACAGCCTCCCTGTCCATTTTGCGAAAATTTGTTATAATAGAATATAGCTTTAGTATCTATATTGTATCTTCCGAGGTGTCAGATGTCAAAACGATTTATTCATTCTATCAATTATATGCGCGGACTTTGCATGCTCGGCGTCATCGCCATCCATGTCGGCTCAGTAGCCATCGTCAATCCGTCGCCAAATTTAGCGCTCGTCGCCATTTTAGAAATCTTATCCCGATTCTCCGTGCCGGCCTTTTTCTTTCTATCGGCCTTTGGCATGTTTTACAGTCAGGGACTCCACGAGCCCTTTGACTATAAAGACTATTTGCGGCGCCGGCTGCGGACAGTTTTTGTCCCCTACCTGGCCTGGTCGTTTTTCTACATGGCCTTCGTATCGGCTATCAGCCATAATCTCAATCTCTTTCATCCCTATGCCATCTTTCGCACCTTGTGGTATGGCCTGGCCATGTATCATATCTACTTCCTGGTCATCCTCTTATGGTTCTACCTCTTCATGCCTCTGTGGCGGCCTTTACTGCACCTCATGGACCGCAAACCGGTCCTTTCCTTTACAGCCCTGTTTCTCGTCAACATGATCTTTAATTTTTACTCGAGTTACAGTTGGAATCTCCATTCGGACAATCCCTTCCTCGAAGATGCCTCGAATCTGCGCCTGAACTACATGGTCCTGCACTATTTATTCATCTTCATGTTCGGCGCCTTTACGGCGGAACACTTTTCGTCGGTCACCGCCTGGCTCAAACGGCACGGCACGGTGATCAATCTCCTTCAAATCGCTTCAACGGCGGGCATGCTGGCCGCCTACTACGGCGTCATGCATTACCTCGGCTATGACCCCTTATCGGCAGTCTTCACCATTCACCAGCTCAGCCCTATCGGCATGGTTTATACCCTGTCGACGATGCTATTTCTCCTCTACTGGTGGGAATGCCGGCCTGTACCGCACGCCGTCCATCAGTTCTTCTCCCGGTTAGGAGACTATTCCTACCCCATCTATCTGGTCCATCCTGTTTTTCTCAGCCTCTGCACGGGCCTTGCGGCCCACCTGCATATTTACCTGCGAGCCATTCACATCATCGCCATTTACATCATTGTCGTCGCCTGTGCGTCGGCCTATTCCTGGGTCGTCGTCGAGCACAAGCTTCCGAAATGGCTCAGCATCTGCGTCAAAGGGAAATAACAAAAGAGGGACTGCTGCATGAAGAAAACCGCTCCATGCAGCAGTCCCTTTTTGATTGCGCTCCCTTGCCGACAGCACCGGAAACCCAGCTCTTCCGACTATACGCGGAAAGAACGTAAGGCAGATGAGGCACACTTCGGCAGCCCGTTCGCCGCCAAGGGCTTACTTTTTAGCATTCTGCTTTTCCATGACCTTTTCCAACACGTCCGTGGCCATACGGGCTCTGGCTTTGATAACAGCGTTACCGTCTTTGATCGCTTCGGGATAGAAACTGCTCTTATACTTATGCTTCTTAGTCTGAGTAATCATCTTCTTCAGCTGAATCGTCTGATCATCGATGTTGTATACATAGGTACAGTAATCCGTCGTATCGCCGGATTTTTCCACAGTATTGAAGGACAGAACCTGGCGGCCCATATCGTAGTAGAGTTTCGCCGAATTCATGTCAATCGATGTATACTGATTATACTGCCACATATTGTCGGCCGCAAAGACCGAGGCCGACAAGGCCAGGGAAAAACCGAGGGCCAAAAGCACTTTTTTCAATTTCACAGATAACACTCCTCACTCCTATGATTTATACTTTATTATACCATGGATTATCTGTAAAAGGTAAGAAGTTTCACCGATTATCCACTTTTTCGGGATATATGTCATGTTGGGACAGACGCTGCCAGGCAACGTCTTCCCAAGGCGTACCGGGACGGCCATAATTGCAGTAGGGATCAATGCTGATGCCGCCGCGGGGCAGGAATTTCCCCCAGACTTCGATATACTTCGGATCCATGGCATCGATGAGGTCGTCCATGATGATGTTGACGCAGTCTTCGTGGAAGTCTCCGTGGTTGCGGAAGCTGAACAGGTAGAGTTTCAAAGCCTTGCTTTCGACCATCCGTTCATCGGGGACGTAGGAAATGTAAATCGTCGCATAATCCGGCTGACCGGTCATGGGACAGAGGCTGGTGAATTCCGGGCAGTTAAACTTGACGAAGTAGTCCCGGTCGGGATGTTTGTTGATGAAGGTTTCCAAAAGGTCCGGATTGTAGTCTGTCGGATAGGTCGTGTGCTGATTGCCAAGAAAGGTAATGCCCTGAAGGTCTTCATGATCTCGACTCATATTATAACCCCTTTTCTAAGACGTAGTGATGACGAAGCGCCTGAATGAGCAGGACGCCGCAAATAGCCGGCGGCAGCTGACCGACAGCCAAACTGCTGACCAGTACCGTATAAGGCAGGTTCAATAAGTACGACAGCCACAGGCTGACCAAAAGAGCCGGCACCCACCAGATAGGAAGGGCTGCCAGCCAGAGATGGCCCTGACGCTGCCGAATCTGAACGATGAGCCAGGTCGTTATCATGCCGACGGCACAACCGCCGACCATATCGATAAGGCCCAGTCCGCCAAAGAGAAAGTTGGCGATAAAATTAGCAATGCCCAAAGGCACGACTAAAAAAGGATAGAGAAACGCCAGTCCGTAGAGAGCCGTTGCGATCCGGATTTGGTAAGGACCGAAGGAAATGCCCTGGGTTACATACAAGACGGCGATATAAATGGCGATGACCAAAGCAGAAAAGGTCATCCGCCGGGTATTGAGAACAAAGTTATACATTGTATATTACACCTTTCTAACAAATAAAAAAAGACGGGGCTGTCGAAACAATCCCGTCTGCACTGCACCAATGATGGTAATGCGTCCTAGTTTTGTTTAACGACAGGATGGATTGCGAACTGTCGTATAGAGTTGTCGTAAAGACCGGTTACCAAATAACGCGGCCCAACACGTGATCGATAGGAACAGGACCGATAAAACGGCTGTCACTGCTGTGGTTTCGGTTATCACCCATGCAGAATACGTAGCCTTCCGGGACTTTAACTTCTTCCCGACTGCTGTATTCCATAGGACCGTTGATATAGGGTTCATCCAAAGGTTCCCCATTGCGCCAAACCTTTCCGTCGTGGAAAGCCAGCGTATCACCGGGTCGGCCGATAACTCGTTTGACCCAAACATTTTTCGTCTGTAAATCGTGGTCAAAGAACGCCAAGTAGTTGTTCATCGGTTCAGCGACATCATCTTTCCAAGTGCGCGGATACTGGACGCGGCTGTCAATGATGACGATATCACCATAATTAGGGACCTCTCCCATGACGTGACTCCACTTAGAAACAATGAGGTACTCCCCATTTTTAAGGGTCGGCATCATAGACTCGCCGGAAACGCGGGTCGGCTGGAAGAAGAAAATATGGATGACCATAGCAATGGCCAAGGCGATGACAATAGAATAAAGCCATTCACAAACTTCATGCAAAAACGTATTCACCCTGAAACCTCCTCACTTGCGTACTCGTATATTGTAGCAAACCGACGTTATAAAAGCAAGTATTCTAAAGGGTCCCCTTCGCTAAAAACCTCAATGCCTTCGGCTTTTAAGAGGGCGGCCGTCACGCCGTCGCCCTCAGTAAGGGTCCGGGAAAAGGTCCCGTCGTAAATGAGGCCGCAGCCGCAGGACGGGCTCTTGGCCTTTAAAATTGCCTTCGTGCAGTGAAAGAGGCGGGCCAGATAGAGAGCCGCCGCTGCCCCTCGTTCATAGGCCTCGGTCACATCGAGACCGGCTTCCGTTACCACCCGTTCTCCGCGTCGTTCAGCAGGAGGTCTCGGCGTCGCAAGGCCACCTGCCTGTTCCGGACAGATGGGAATGAAATGAAGGTCGTCACGGCCCAATAAAGGCCTTATCACATCGTAGGTCTTGGTCTTTCCATCATAGCGGCAATACTGTCCTAAGAGACAACTGCTGATCAATATATTCATCTAAGCTCCTATCCTTTCCAATCGAATCCCGGGAAAACAACCGTCATAAAGGATTCATGACGAGCCTTTTGAATGGCTGTTTCGATACGACCAATTCCAGCTGCCTTGAATTGTACATCCTGATAATACAAGGAAGTCATTGAAAAAGGTTCTGTCCCATATTATAATACAGGTTACAACAGCAATTTTAATTTATCCATTACCTTTAAAGGAGTGTTCTCGGAATGGTACAAAAAAAGATGCGCAATACGGCAGAGTTTCTCATCGAATGCCTGGAAGAAGAAGGCGTCCATTATATTTTCGGTATTCCCGGTGAAGAAAACTTAGCCATCATCAATGCCTTGGAGCATTCAAAGATTGAATTCATCACCGTCCGTCATGAACAGGGCGCGGCCTTCATGGCCGATGTCTACGGCAGACTGACCGGCAAGGCCGGCGTCTGCATGGCAACCCTCGGGCCCGGAGCTACCAATCTCATCACCGGCGTCGCCGATGCCGACTGCGACGGAGCCCCTGTCGTCGCCATCTCCGGCCAGGTCGGAACGGACAAGATGCACATCACGGCTCATCAGTACCTCGATCTTCGGGCCATGTTCGAACCCATCACCCGCCGGTCCTATACCGTCGTCCGCCCCGATACGATGGCCGAAATCACCCGCTTGGCCTTTAAATATGCCGAACGTGAAAAACCGGGTGCCACCTTCATCGACCTTCCGGTCAACATCAGTGAAATGCCCGTCGAAGACGATGAAAAACCACTGCAGCACAAGACGATCCAGCCGGAAACGGCTTTAGAATCGCAGATCAAAATGGCGGCTTCTATGATTTCCTACGCCAAGAATCCGGTCATCCTGGCCGGCAGCGGCGTCATCCGCAGTCATGCCGCCAAACAGCTGACGGCCTTTGCCGAAAAACTCAAGCTGCCGGTCATCAACACCATGATGGCCAAAGGGGCCATTCCCTTTGACAACAAATATTCCATGTGGACCGTCGGCATTCCCATGGATGACTATCAAACGAAAATCCTCGAAAAGGCCAGCCTGGTCATCGCCGTCGGCTACGACATCATCGAATACGCCCCGGCCAAATGGCATCTGACCAACGCCGACATCATCCACATCGACACCATGCCGGCTGATATCAATAAAAAATACCAGCCCCAGGTCGAAGTCGTCGGCAATATCCCTGATTCCTTGGAACGCATCATGGAAAAGGCCGCTCGCCTTCCGGAACCGCGTGCATTCCTCGACATCCGTCAAAAAATGGTCGCCGAACACGAAAGCTATGCCGAAGACATGTCCTTCCCGGTCAAGCCGCAAAAAGCCCTCATCGACTGCCGCAAGATCATGGATAAAGACGACATCGTCATCTCCGACGTCGGTGCCAACAAAGTCTGGATCGCCCGCCATTACAACTGTTATGAACCGAATACCTGCCTCATTTCCAACGGTTTTGCCACCATGGGTATCGCCGTTCCCGGCGCCATTTCAGCAAAACTCGTCCACCCCGACAAAAAAGTGCTGGCCATCACCGGCGATGCCGGCTTCTTGATGAACGTCCAAGAATTTGAAACGGCTTACCGCTTGGGAACGAACTTCGTAACCCTCATCTTCAATGACAGCAGCTACGGCCTCATCAAATGGAAACAGGACATGCAGTACGGCCATCACGAATGCGTCGACTTCACCAATCCGGACTTCGTAAAACTGGCCGAAAGCTTCCACGCCATCGGTTACCGCATCGAAAAGACCGAAGACCTCCTGCCGACTTTGAGAAAAGCCTTCCAGCAGGATAAACCGGTCATCATCGACTGCCCCATCGACTACGAAGAAAACATGAAGCTCACAGCCCATCTCGAACACTTGATGAAAACCTTATAAATCGAAAAGAGCCTTGCATGATGCAATTTTTTCACTCATGCAAGGCATTTTTATTCCCTAAGTCATCCTTATTTTTTCGGCATCTTATTGGCGTCTTTCAGCATGTCGGTCACAGTACTGATGATATCGTCGTCACCGGATTTAGCGACATTGCCTAAGATGACGGCAATTTCCATCGTATCGCCGTGCTGCCAGGCAAGACCGTGGATTGTTTCCGTAAAGGCGTTGCTGTTAATAACCAGCGATTTTTCAACGGTCCATTCATAAAAGACTCGGCCCTTATACTTTTTAGCCGTAACCGGTGCCGCCAGGCGAAAACCATTGGGCAGACGGCTGGCCATATTTTGGTTGAGCCGGTCCATCAAGGTCTTCGGATCAGGACGGCCGCCGATATCGCGCAAGTAAGCATTTTCCCGGTTTTCCCCGTAAACAGCGGCCCGGACATCCCAGAGACTTGCCGTATAATGCATCAAGTATGCATACTGAAAATCGGCATCATCCTTCTTTACGACCTGATAGGTTTCCGCCTGGATGGGAAAAATCTTTTCAAACAAGGCCGTCACGTCATTGCCGGCATCGGCTGCCGTCAGCATGGGCTGAGTTCCCTTCTGCATGTATATATCGCTTGGCACGGTAATGACGCCCCAATTGGGAAACTTCGTCAAGGTGCCCTTGTCTTTCGCCATCGACGCCGTCCCGATAGACAGGACCGCTGCTGCAATCAGACATATTCCTTTCAGTTTCATTATGTCACTCCCCATTCCTCTGAAAAATATAGTTTTATTGTATCCTATGGCGCTTTTTCTGTCAAAAATACCCGTTCTGATGGATGACAGCCCCGGACCTGTCCCTATTTAATCAAACAGTTTGCTGTCAAAAAAGAATAAAATGTGATATGATATGGTTATGTAAATTACCTTTATCGATACGATTCAGGCATATTCTTACCTACATCAAGGAGGTTATGAAAGATGGAATTTGATATCAAAAAAAACTCAGCAGCTGAAGTTTCTGAAAAATGCACGGAAGATAATACGGCCATTAAACTTGGCAGCGGCAAATCGCCGGTCTATGCTACCCCGGCCTTAGTAGCTCTCATGGAAAATGCAGCCATCAACGCTTGCGATCCCCAGCTCCCGGAAGGGTATAACACTGTCGGCATCGCTATGAACGTCAAACACGTCGCCGCCACGCCGATTGGCCTGACCGTTACGGCCAAAGCGACACTGATCGAACAGGACCGCAAAAAACTGACCTTTAAGATCGAAGCCCATGACGACGCCGGCCTCGTCGGCGAAGCTACCCACGAACGCTTCATCATCGAATCGGCTCCCTTCTTAGCCAAAGCAGAAGCAAAAAAAGCCGCTGCCAAATAAAACGCATACACACAAAAAAAAGAGGTTCGTCAGCAAAAAGCCGGCGGACCTCTTTTGTATCATAATTCGTTTGTCAATCTGGTGTTCCTTAAGCCATGATGACGGCCAAGACGTCACCGGTTTTGACATTGTCCCCTACTTTGACGCGCATTTCATGAAGCTTGCCGTCAGCCGTTGCCGTAATGTCGTTCTGCATCTTCATGGCTTCCAATACGAGGAGGACGTCGCCGCGTTTGACATCCGTTCCTTCTTCGACTTTGAGGGCAGAAATCTTGCCCGGCATCGGGGCTTTTACGGTGATGGCACCTTCGGGGATGGGGCCGCCTACGGCCGGGGCCGGAGACTGTACCGGTGCTGCCGGAGTCGGTGCCGGTGCCACAGGAGCTGCCGGGGCTGCCGGAGCCGATTGTACAGGTGCTGCCGGGGCTGCCGGAGCTGAGCCGCCTACTTCTTCTACTTCAACTTCGTATGCCTTGCCATTGACTGTAATCTTAAACTTTTTCATATCGATATCCTCCTGGATTCAAAGACTTTTTCCTTAACGTTTCATACCACCCAGGCGGGCTGCCATAGCCCAATTTTCCCGATGGCGTTTATATCCGCGATGCGAAAGCCGGATCGAGCGAATCCCTGCCGGCGAATATCCGTAAGCCGCAACGGCTGCCATGATGACGGCGACGACGTCGTCAGAGAGTTCGTCGGAATCAGAGATTTCTCGACTTTCAGGCACCGTAGCCAGCGGACGGGCTTCGACAACAGCCGGCTGACGCTGGCCAACGGGAACGATGGAATTGGCAGTGTCTTTAGTCTCAGAGACAGGCTGTGTCTTTGTTTCCTTCTTTTCAGCGGATTTTAAATCATAGACGGCTTCAGAAAGATCTTTGACACTCTGCTGAAAAGCAGTCATGTCTTCCATCTTTCTTTCTAAAGCCCGGAAGCGTGTATCGTAGTATCGGCTCAGCACCAAGATTAGGATGATTAAGACACCGATCGCCGCAAACAGGATTTCTAACATACGGCCACCCCCTTATAACGGCATGTTGCCGTGTTTCTTGGCCGGCCGTTCTTCACGCTTGCTATAGAGCATGGCCAAGGCACTGATGATGCGCGGCCGCGTTTCCTTAGGTTCAATGATGCAGTCGATCTGGCCGTGTTCAGCAGCCTTATAAGGCGACAAGAATTCGTCGATATATTCTTGCTTTCTCTGCTCTTTGTCCGGATCGTTTTTAAAGATGATGTTGACAGCACCGTCAGGCCCCATGACGGCGATTTCGGCCGACGGCCAAGCCATGACCATGTCAGCACCGAGCTGACGGCAGCACATGGCAATATAGGCACCACCATAAGCTTTGCGGGTAACGACAGTAATCTTGGGCACCGTCGCTTCACAGTAGGCGTAAAGCATTTTAGCACCGTGGCGGATGATGCCGCCGTATTCCTGGTTGGTACCCGGCAAAAATCCCGGTACGTCGACGAAGGTGACGACAGGGATGTTGAAGCTGTCGCAGAAGCGGATAAAGCGGGCAGCCTTGTCCGACGCATTGATATCGAGGCAGCCGGCCAGGAACTTCGGCTGGTTGGCGATGATGCCGACAGTCTGACCGTCGAAGCGAGCAAAGCAGGTAATGATATTCAAAGCATAATTTTCAAGGACCTGGAAAATGTATCCGTCGTCGACACAGGAACGGATGATGTCCAGCATATCATAGGGTACATTGTTGTCGTCAGGAATGACCGAATTAAGGCTTTCGTCTTCCCTATTCGGATCGTCATTGGAATCGACAACCGGTGCTTCTTCCATGTTATTGCTGGGAAGGAAGTCGAGGAGAGCCTTGATCTTTTCAAAGCAGTCGTCTTCGCTTTCACAGGCAAAGTGAGCAACGCCGGAAATGGAGTTGTGCGTCATGGCACCGCCCAGTTCTTCTGCCGTGACTTCTTCGGCCGTAACCGATTTGATAACCGCCGGGCCGGTGAGGAACATATTGGACGTATTCTTGACCATGAAGACGAAGTCCATCAAGGCCGGGCTGTAGACGGCACCGCCGGCACAAGGGCCCATGATGACGGCCAACTGGGGAATGACGCCGGACGCCGATGTGTTGTTCATAAAAATGCGGCCAAAGCCCGACAAAGCGTCAATGCCTTCTTGAATGCGGGCACCGCCGGAATCGTTGATACCGATGACAGGGGCTCCCATCTTGAGGGCCATTTCCTGCATCTGGGCGATCTTGTGAGCGTGCATTTCGCCGAGAGAGCCGCCTTCAACGGTAAAATCTTCGGCATAGGCAAAGACCAACCGGCCCCGCACCGTACCATAACCGGTAACGACGCCGTCACCGGGAATTTCCTTTTCCTGCATGCCGAAATGGGTACCGCGATGATGGATAAACTGCCCCATTTCCGTAAAGCTGCCTTCATCAAACAGCTTGGCCAGCCGTTCGCGGGCCGTCAACTTTCCCTTTTTATGCTGCGAATCGATTCGCTTCTGACCGCCGCCGAGCTCGACTTTTGCGAGCTTTTCCCGGAGCTGGTCAATCTTTTCCTGACCTGTAGCCATTCATATACCTCCCGTACATAAATTTATAGCATTTAATTATACCATGGAATAGCCGATTATTACAAATCTTCCTCCTTTCAACGGCTCAAGTTAGCCATTTTCTTATCGGAAACGTGAATCAAAATACCTTTTTGATGACATCAGACGCATTGTTTTTCCCGGCCCGCCCGTCACTGGGAGTCGCCGCATGAACGATGATGTAGCGGTCATCGCCATAGTAAATCGTCTTGTAGTGCCCCCCGTCATGCTGAATTTGAAAGCCCAGCTCTTCAAAGCCTCGCTGCACTTTTGAGGTCATTCCTTTATAATTATTGAGCATCTGTTTCACCTCAGCAGCCCTTTTTTCACTACTCCGCTGATAGTCATTGGACTCAATGATGTCTTTCACCACATCGTATCGACGCGTACCAGTTGCCAAAAGGTTGTTTAAACTGGCCTCCAAGGTTTTTAACAGCAGATCCTTTATTTCGCCGGCATAGAAGTCATCTTCATCCCCCATGAGCAGGACAGGAACCCTCGACTGAGAATCAAGTTTTGAACGCAGGACCTGGTTTTCATAGGCCAGTTGTACGTTTTCGCAGCGCAGGCGTTCATTGTCCTCCCGCAACTTGCGATTCTCCTCGTCAAAACTCTCTAACAGCTGATCGGCTTCCAGTTTAGCTTCAGCATAGGCCTGATCACGCATGGATTTTTCATTTTCTTTATACCGGCCTTGTAAGGCAAGGAGTTTATACAGAGCCTCATGGCGTTCCTTGTCGGCTGCCGCATAGGCCTCCTTGGACTTCAGATATTGATTCTCATAAATGGCACCGGTGACACCGGCCCAGACATAGAGTGGCGACACCCGTTTGGCATTGCTGTACTGGATGACCCTTTCAATAATCTTTTCCGTCATCTGAGTGTCATAGTCCGGATTGCGGCGATAGATATATCGTTTATGGCCAACGGCAGGATTGGGGAAATAAATATCGATACCGCCATTACCTAATTTCTCATCACCGCTGCGTTCCTGAAGGGCGGCTTCCGTCCCATAATCGCCTTGGACCAAGACGTGGGCTGCTCCCTTTAGTCGTCCCGCCAAGGCCTTTACATCAATGGGATCTTCATTGTCCGACGTCTTAGAAACGAAGACGACGGGCAGACGGGTCCGACGCTTCCCGGTCATGATATCGACAGCTATATCGAGATTATCCTCATCGATGATAAGCGGCGTCCGTCGTACCTCTAAGCCGTTATCGGCTTTTAAATAACCGCCCTCAATGAGCATGGAAATGAAGTGGGGCGTCGAAAATTCCGGGTCGACCTTCAGCGCTTCTTCCAGATAACTCCGATCTAAGCGAATGGACATCTTCATATCCTTAAAATTCATGATATAGTCAGAATCCCAAATGACGCCTTCTTTGTCGCGCTTTTCGTAACGGACAGCAACGATATTCTCTTTAGGGTATTCTTTTATGTCGAGAAGCAGCGACTCCGTTCCATAAGACGTATTGTACTGACCATCCCATACCAGATTAGGAATAATATTCTCCGGGTAGTTGCTTTTTTGATTCCACTCGACGACTAAGCGAATAAACGCCTCTTTAGTCATCTTCTTATTTATTTGTAAGATAGTTGAAAATAAGAGCACGGCGACACCTGCTTTCCAAAATATAACGAATCCGAAACAAATTCTGCTGCCATCAGCAGAAATGAGAGCTTTATTTTATTATAACAAGGTTCGGTAAAAACCAAAAGAGATTGTCCATGTCGATGAACAATCTCTTCTATATCCAAAAATCTTTCTCACACCGTCACCAATGTCATATTTCTTTTATCTGAACATCACTGACATTTTTCCCCTGACTGTGGAGCCACATCTCGACACCCTTGCCGTATACTTCAGCTTCAATCCGATAGGTCCCGCTATCTTCGCTCAGGATTTTAGCCGTCGGCAGGCGATCCAATACGGCATCGATATCGCTGCCCGTATAAGTAAAAGTCACGCGCTGCAAGGGGCCCCCATACATGAACTGAACGCGCTTACGGAACTCCCCTTCCTGGAATCGCCGGTTGTAAGGAATGCGGAAAATGTCCTTTTCTACCGTCAAGTTTTTGATCCGATCCAAGCGGTAAATAGTCGGAGTCATATCCCGGGCGCCCTCATAGATTTTCTGGATGTTACTGTCGTCGATGAAGGCAATGAGATAAAAATAGTACTCCGAAAAAAGCAGAGCCAACGGCTTTAATCGCCGTTCGACAACTTTCCGATCCTTTATCCGGCCATAGGTAACAGTAACGTAGCGATGCTGTTGGATGGCCTCGCCAAGCTGCCACATCGTGTCGAGAAAACTCGTCCGGTGCCGCGGTTCGACGTAATGAAAGGTCTCATTATTGACCAGTTTTGTAATCAAGGCCTGATTCGATTCGGGCACACAGCAGGCGATGACCTTGTGAAGCATATCCGCCATCTCGGTTTTGACGAAAGCCCGGCTGTCGAGCAAAATCTTGCATAAAGCCAGGACTTCGCTATTGGATAACTTCGGCACCTGCTTCCGTTCCAACCGATACCCTTTTTCGATATAATCGTATATCAAGTCACCGGGCATGCTGTCGCCAAGAGCCATGCAGTTGCGGCAAAAAGCCCGTATATCTTCAATATCCCGTTGAATGCTGCGTTCATTGACGCCATATTTCTGGGCCGCTACGGATTTCTTAATGAGCCGGCCTTCCATTAATTGCGAATATAGTGATAATACTCGTGAAACTTTATCTTCTTTCATACCCTCATCTCTTTCGTCATGACAGAAAATAACTCGTTACATCATCGGATAAGATATTTCCCACCTTAATATCGTTCAGCTTCTCTGATACGTATACGATGCCGTCGGGAGCGATGAGCAAATAATTATGACTCCTACCATCAGGTTCGATGAATTACATCCTGCAATTCATCGACAGACAACCTCTTCGTATCTTGCCAACAAAACCTCAGCACTATTTTTCCCTATAATTTATATAAAATGAGAGGCATCAACGCTTGCCTCCATCTGTAGAAAAGCGACATCTTTTGAGAATTAAACCGCTGAATTTTACTCCCCAAAAACACGAATTGAATTTCCATACACGATTACTCCTTACCCTCTATATTTTTACTTATCTTTATCTTATCATTTGACAAAGACAGGTCCTGTCATGATGAAAAAATAATCGACAAAAAAAAAGTCATGAATCTTAGATTTCCCAAGATTCATGACTTTTTTTATGCAAAACAATACAATTATAATGAGCTAAAAATGAGCTAAAAACGGTATCACAGCGACTGACACCATTTTTAAATAAAATACCGAATGACTTCATATGGAGTAAAAAATTACACTTGGACGATTTTGACGTTCTTTACATATTTTCCCTGACTGCGCAGCCACATCTCAATCCCCGTCCCATAGACTTCAGCTTCGATTTGATAGACGCCCTTGTCTTCGTTTAAGATTTTCGCCGTCGGCAGGCGATCCAAAATGGCATCGATATCGCCGCCGGTATAGGTAAAGGTCACGCGATGCAGGCGGCCGCCGTACATGAACTGGACGCGCTTACGAAATTCGCCTTCCTGAAAGCGCTGATTATAGGGGATACGGAAAGTTTCCTGCTCTACAGACAAGGTCTTGATCCGATCCAATCGATAAATAGTCGGCGTTATATCGCGGGCGCTTTCATAAATTTTTTGGATGTCACTGTCGTCAATGAAGGCAATGAGATAAAAATAGTACTCCGAAAAGAGCAGTGCCAAAGGCTGAAGCCGCCGCTTGACGACTTTTCGGTCTTTCAGACGGCCATAGGTGATATCGACATAGTAATGCTTCTGGATAGCCTCGCCAAGCTTCCACATCGTATCAAGAAAACTCGTCCGATGCCGCGGCTCGACATAATGGAAGGCTTCGTTATTGACCAACTTACTGATCAAGGCCTGATTCGATTCGGGCACACAACAAGCGATTATCTTGCGCAGCATCGTTTCCATCTCGGTCTTGACGAAAGCCCGACTATCGAGCAGAATCTTGCATAAAGCTAGGACTTCACTATTGGACAGTTTCGGAATCTGACCGCCTTCCAGGCGATACCCTTTCTCCATATGGTCATAGACTACATCGCAAATGACACCGTCATGAACCGCCGCGTCATCCCGGCAAAATGAACGGATATCCTCAATATCCCGCTGAATGCTGCGCTCATTGACACCATAGTGCTGCGCCGTTACCGCCTTTTGTACCGTCCGACCGGCCAGTAACTGCGAATAGAGGGCTAATACCCTCGAAACCTTATCTTTCTTCACAGAATCACATCCCTTCCAGGATACGGCCTATCGATCGTTAATCCAGCATGCCGCCCATCGGCCAACGAGGTTCATCCGGACGATCTTCATGATCAGGATTCTCCTTCGGTGCTGCGGCCTGTACCACCGGCGCCGGTTGACGGCGAAGTTCCTCGTCTACAGCCTTCAACAACTCTCTCCGATTCATCCTGCCGGCCTCGGTTCCGACGTAGGTATACAAGGTGTCCATGGACAAAAATCCCTGACTTTGCAGTTGGACCAACATGGCATCTTCGAAAGATGTTCGCCTTTCCTTTTTCCGCAAAGCCTCTTTCAGGCATCGGAAAATCAATCGTATAAAAGTTCCGCCTCCCAGGACATCCTGACTGGCATTAGAACCTCTCAGAGCGGCCTGACTGGCATTCGAAATATCAAAATAATCCCCCCGTTCCAGCGACTCAATGAGCTCCTCCCAACTTTGTGGCAGTTGCAGTTTTCTGTCATCCCACCAAATGAAGCGACCGAGTTCTAATACACCCTCATAGCGAGAGTCAGTGTCTATACTGAGTTTCAAAGGGCAAATGTCGACACCTTTTTCAGTAACGTTTTTGTCCTCCTGCCAGCACAGAACTAAATACTGCCCTTCTTGCAGTGACTGATTTTGCAAAAAAGCACTCACATTGACATCTTCCCCGGTCATCCATAGCTCATTATGCCACCAGAAAGCCCCAGAAGTAAGCCAAAGATCATCACCGCGCAGCTCATAATCCAAGCCGCAGAGAATGCCCTCGCTATAGGCCTTGAAGTACAGTTTCAAGAACTGCCGGGGATAACTCCCCAACAGCTCCAGCATTTCTTTTGTCAATACAGCCCCGGAGGCAAATTCCAACTGTTTGTGAAATAGCATCAATCTCACCGCTTCCCATCAAAGAACGTTACCAGTTCCTCTTTTTCAAAGCTGCAGTATTGTTTTTTCTTCAAGTAGAATTTCCAGGTTACCTTGCCTTCCTCCTGATTTTTTATTTGCTTATCAATTAAATAGGCCCAGAATCCGTAGCCGCTCCGAGCCGGAACCAGGAAAATCGCATATCCACTAGCTTTGCTTGTTAACTCTCCGGTAATAATATTAGCTACTTTATCCTTTTTGCCAACGCCATACAAGTCGGCATAGGTATGACGTTCAATATCCATTCGAATATCGTTACTGCTCATCTCTTTACCGGCTTCATCGCCAAACTCAAAGTTAATCCGGTTCTGTTTTCTCTGATGCTGGTCAAATACGACGAACTCCGTCCGGCTGGCCGTCGTCGGCAGCCATTCAACGTGAGCGACCACTGTATCGTTTTCGGATTTACTGCGTTCCAATAAGGGGATGTCGTTTTCACCGGGGTGGTCGATATCCTTCATGGAGCGGTATACACTGTGGAAGAGCTGGGAAGCCTGGGTCCGAATGACCGGTTCAAAGCGACCTTCTTCCTTATCACGAATATAGCGGATGCTGCCTTCGATGCAGTCCAGTTTCAGCTGACTTTCCGGGTTCTTATCTTTTTGACTCCCCTTTTTATTGCCATTGGATCGGAGATAGCGGCCGGGGATAAATTCCTTCAGCAAATCGTGGAATAAATTGATTCTGCAGGACTGGCCGGATAACTTATAGAAGCAGTCGTACTGTTCCTTGACCAGATCATCTACCGGCAGGATTCGCTTCCAAAGTGCATAAATATCGGCATAGAGGATGCATTCGATTTCCTTAATCGTAATTTTAATCCCTTCAAGGGGATTGAGGGTCTTTTTTAATTCGTCCGCCGCATCCTCCCAGATGTACAGATAATACTGTGCTTCATCCCCGATGCCCAGTGCCCTATCTTTGTCATCACTAAAATTGATGGAAACTACGTCTCGCTGAGTCTGATAAAAGGCTTTCTTATATGCATCGGCCATCTTCCACAAGTAGTAGAAGTTGCGCTTCATCTGGCGCTTTTCATTTTGGAATAAACCATCTTTTTCAAAGCAGGTAGGAATGATTTCTTCAGCATCCTTATAGGCTGCTTCGAATTTGCTATAAATCTTTTCGCAGCCAGTTATCACCGAATCGGACCGGTCCAATATGTCGAGAATTTCATTTTCTCCGGCAATCAACTTTAGCATCGATATATCGTCCTTACATGCCACTTTGAAAGCCAGCTTTATCTTAAGCATTTGAAGGATGCGGAAGGTAATATTATTGCCGCCAAAATTGGAGTCACCATTTTCCGAACTCATCGTAATATCAAGCTGGCGATGACCTTCTTGATTTTTAGAAATCTGATACGTGCAGCGAGCCAAATCGGTCGTACCGCCGCCGCAGTCGATAATCAAGATGTTCTGGGGTGGAAAAGCCTTTGCCTGTACCAAATCCTTACGGGAGCGTTCCATTTCTTTCGCAATATGTTGGTAGACGACGGCAATGCCTTCATCCAGACTTTCTGATTCTGACAAAACATGGTAGGTACGGTCACTCAATTCATCGTTATACATTTTTTCAACGGCATCCAAGAAAGACTTCTTTAACTTTACCGGAGCCGTAAAATGCAGGGTTTGGAATCGTCTCTGGAAAAATCGTTCTGCCGTATTGATGACGTAGTCCAAGTAATGTTTGATGAGTTCTTTATGGGTGATTTTATACTTATTCCCGTCTTCATCAGAAATATCTTCGACGCCATCGAGGTTATTGATCCATCGTTTTATTTCATAAAAAACGGAGGCTACCGTATCATAGTCATGATCAATGACTTTTTGCAGCGCATCGTAACCAAAAGAGTACGTAATATCGGCTTTCCCATTATCCTTCCGTTCAATCTTATCGACATAGATGACCGTAGGCAGCATTTTTCGATAGGCAACGGTATCACCGGTATGGTCTTCAAAGTCTACGACTTCCACCTTATTCTGATCTTCATCGGATATCCCGTAAGAGCCGACGGTCGTATTGCTCGTCCCAAAATCGATGCACAAGGTCCGCTTCGTTGCTTCCAGAGTCTTTAATTCTACCGTGCAGGGAACTTCATACAGATATCCGGCATAATCCGAAAGATTTTGGTTTTCTGCAAAAAATGCTTCCGCTGTTTTCGGGAATAAAATAATTTTATACTGATTATTCTGCTCCAGTAAGCTATACCGAATACGGTCACTGTCGAATAACAGGTGGACTATCTTCTTGGGATCCTCACCGAGATAGCCGATAGCGGCGATATTTTTTTCATCATGAGTCAATAAGGCAGCGCATCCGCGATAGGCATCAAAATTTTTCGGAAAATGGAAACAAAACTCGTCATGCAGTCTGACCGGCATCTCTTCGGTTATGACGCCGGGAGTCACATCGATTCCCTTATTTTGCTTGACATACCCCTTACGCTTCACTTGATTATATAGGTCTAAGAATGCACTATAAGATATATTCATCGGCTTTGCCACTACCTTTCTTTTATTGTCTTCAGAATACTTTTCATGAGTACGGCGTTCCCCTGATGAAGGAATCGCGACCTCGTTTTTTTTATCGACGTAAATAGAATCTTTTTTCCCTGTTTCAAGTCTTTTACTCTCGGTTGTACTGCTAGGAGTTGACGACGGTTGTTTCTCCTTTAAAGATTCTACACTTTTTTTGTCCGGATAGGTAAACAAGTGTTCAAATATCAATGAAATCCCATAGAGTTCTACATCATTTACCAGCGCTTGATCATACCAAATATTCTTTTCCTTCAAGCATTCTACCAAAAGAGTTCTAATGCCTGAAGCGGGATTAGCCCTCCTTACATACTGCAAAAAAGAATCTTCTGATTTAATATTATTAATTTTATTCACCTGATGGTCGCCTAGTCCCAGTGGATTTTGACTGACAATTATCTTGATGTCCGCCAAATTTATCCCCTGTACTTCTCTCGGCAAGGCTTTTTTTAAAAAATCTTCTGCCGGCATATATGTATCTGAAACTCTGATTTTTTTCACTATGCTCATCACGTATCATCTCCTAATAAATCACCATGATTTTCACGCTCTTTGTCCAAATCCTGTTGTAAATCATCGCGTATAAATTTTAAACTCCCAATCTCCTCATCACGCGTTGCGATGGTAGCCTTAGCCTCTTCTAATGAGTTCTTTAGTTCCTTTATTTTATCATTCAGTTCGTGGATGGTACTGCTCCATTGACTTTTTTCATTGAAGAACTGATTAACTTGATTGTTCAATTCTTTATTTTCTTCGGCTAAGGTTCCTCTGCTTCTTTCCTCTTCAAATTCGGCTTTTTCCGCCTGATACGCCTCTATGCGTTCATCCAATCTATGTTCCCGTACCCTAAGTTCTGAATCTTTCTTATTGTACGCTGCTTCCTGCTCCTCTTCCCACGCTGCCAGTTCAGCTTTCCGATCCGACAGGCGCTGTTCTTCCTCTTCCAATCCTTCTTTCAGGCTATGCAATTGAGCCGTCATAGAGGAAAGAGAAGTATCCTTTTCTGACAGTGCCTGATGAAAACTTTCCTGCTGTTCGTTGAGGGTGCGTTCAAAGAGGTCTCGTTCGGCTGCATAGTTTGCCTGCTGCGCCGTAAGAGCTCGTTCAAAACTCTCCTGCTGCTCCTTAAGAACCCGTTCAAAGTTATCTCGCTGGGCTTTATAGTTTTCCTCCAGCATTTCAATGAATTGCTCTTTTTCTTTCAATTGCTGTTGAAAAATCGACTGCTTCTCTTGCAGGCTGTCCACTTGATAACTTAACGCTTGATTATCTCGAGTATATTCCTCAATAATCTCCTGCAATTGTTCCAAAATGGCCTCACAATCTCGAACAATTTTTTTCCCGGATTTATAGATTTCCTGTGCTTTATTATTTCCCATATTCGTCTTCCTCCATCAGTATATAGCTATAGAGCCGATGTGCATGGTCGGCTCATGACCGATGATGCCAAAATGACGCTGCCAAAAGACTTTTGTCTCCAACAGCCAATCTAAAAACAGCAGCTCCAAGAGCCTTACTTTTTTTTCATTGATTTCCGACTTCGCTGCAGGAATATACACCAAGAACTCATCGCCTTCCTGATAATAGACGCGGGCTTCGGGGAAAAAACGCTGCAAGGTGAGTCGATAGACACTTCGGCCGCTCATCGTTCCCTCTTCATGCTGGAGCACAGCCTGTAAGAGTATCGCTTTTTCATCAGCGGTCAGGCACTTATAGCCCTGCTGCACCTCTTGTCCATAGCGACCCCGGCGAATATCCTCCCCTACGGTCTCCCGTTTTAAAGCCCCGGCCGTCACGCCTTGCAGGCGGTCTAAGTGAGCCAAGTAATGAAGAAGCCAATTTTGGATATCTTTACAGACAGCCTCGTTCAGCCCCTCCCGGGGCTGGCATAAAGGCCGTAATATCTCAGAAAAACGCAGCAGGGGATTGACCTGTACAACCTGTCCTCGGGTACTAAAAACCTCTACATAGGGAGATACAGGGTTCGTATCGACGATATATCGCTTTTGCTTGTCATAATCCTGCCAAATCTGACTCATTGTAAAACACCTTTCCAAGAAAAATCTGGGAAGCGCCGCCGGAGATCGGCCAGTACGTATACAGCATAGTCCGGCAAGAAATCCCTTTGCCAGTCTAAAGCCCGGGGATCCAAGAAAAATTGTATATAGCAGGGAACGAGCCGCTTTAATCGTTCTTGCTGATATAAAATATCTTCGCGATTGCCGCCATACATATCTTCTTCCCGATATAGACGAACCATCTGTCCTTTTTCGGGGGCTTTCAAAGAAGGACGGCCACAGCAAAATCCTGAGGATTGATAGCGGTGAAGAGCTCGTTCTACATCGGCCTTAGAAATCAGACGCTGAACGGTCATCCCACCTTCATACTCATTAGAAAAAGAATATTTTGGCACCTCATCTGTCGGTTCAATGCGGATGCCCTTTATATCCATATGCGCCTTATCCAAGGTTCGCAGAATAATCTTATTCTCTGATTTTTCGATTACTTCGCTGACCGCCGGCTCCTCTTCACTCGATGCTAACTGGAGAAAGGTTCCCCATTGAACCCCGTTACTTTCCGTAAACCGGGTTTCCGCACTGCCCGTATTGGCATCAGGAATCCACTCGCCTTCAATGGAATCACCGTCATAAGGCAGTTGCTTCACATTCCACACCAATTCTTGATTTTCAATGATTTTATCTTGAAGCCCATTCTGCTGCCAGCAGAAATCCCATCGGCTGTAGTCATCGAAAAAGGCTTCCGCCGTCAAATCAAGGGACTTCAGGCGTATCGTCAACTGCCGGCGTCCCCAAGGGGAAAAGATAACCGGAGCCTGAATTCCATATAGTGCCGCCAGTTGATAGAGCCGGGATTCCCGACGGCGGCAAGACGGTTCCAGGACCAATTGATATTGAAACTGATAGGTATCCCCGTCTTTATCGGTCACAATGCCCTCATAGGCCGCTCCCTGTTCGATGACATCCTGCAGTCCTTCATAGGTCCCCTTCCAAAAGAACTGGCGGTGCCCACAGTCCCTGACATCCGTTTCTTCCCAATCGGAACAGAAAAACCCCAGACCGGATGTTTCAACGGGATAGAAATGGTTTTCCTCCCATACCCCCAACTCTGTTTTGGGAACGAGGGCCGTCGTAATCTTCCAGTTACGGCTCCATTTCACCCGATCCGGCACCGTTTTTTCTATCGTTTCTCGGATTCCTTTAAGTTGATCTCGCTCATACTGACTCAATTTATCAAGAGACTGATGTATTGTTTTTTTCATCGCTTCATCAAAATCGGCAGCCTCAATGCGTTCCATTAGCTGCTTATTGATAGCCTCAAAACTCTCCATGGTCAAATCACTATCCTTACGACATCTGTATTTTTGAACCTGATAACTTTACATTGCCGGAGCTGCTCTTAAGACTTACGTCACCACTCCCTTGAACTCGGACATTTCCCCGACTGATAATCAGACTTTCTTTATTGTTTTGCAAAGAAAGGGTTCCATCATTATCAAGGGTTATATCGCCTTCCGATTTAATCTGCACACCGTCGGTGACGTGTACTTCCGATTGTTTGCCTTTAGCGTGCATCCCCTGCTCATCTAATTCAACAATCGTCTGGGAGCCGACGGCTAAATTGATTTTTTCACCGTCCATCGTAATGCGGTTTTTGCCGACAATTAACTCGATTTTCTCGTCATCCATGACAATTTGATTTTCTCCGGATAATAAGGTCAGGGAATCTTTCTTCCATATGATTCGGCGCTGAAAATCATTGCCGATAAACTTGTCACTGACATTGCCCGCTTCTTTTCCCAAAGGATGATTGCGATGGGCCGAATGGGCATAACATTGTCCATGTAAAAAAGTAACTTCCACCTGATTTCCCGGATCCGGCAAAAAGACGATACCGTCAGCCTTTCCGGTATAGGCACTGCTGTATGGAATCCACATCTGCGGTGAATCTTGGTCTTCATATTCCGGTTCATTCTGCTTGAAGCGGACTTGAATCCGCCCGAGGCGTTCCGGATCTTCAACATTGGTAACGATTCCGTAGAGCCGCAGCGGTGTTTCAAAGGTAAAATCAGGCTTTTCGATATCCGCTGTGTCTTGATACGCTTTCAGTTCATAGGTAAACAAATCTCGGTTGCCCTTATACTGTGCCGTAAGGGCCGTAATGACGTATTTCTCTTTCAGCGACGGGAAGGCCACGGTACATCCCAGTTCAAGATAGCGCGGCAGCGTCACTTGCAGCTGTTTTTGTTTTTGCAGTCCGACTCCCGTCTTCCAACATAAAATATCTTCTTCTTTAATCGGTACCGGATCTTTATGCCAGGCCCAATCCATTTTCAGCACCACGCCCTGCGGCCTGTCCTGCACCCATAAGGGACTCTGCAAGGCCGCTGCGCAGCGCCGGATGAAGGAAAAATTACTTTCCCGATTTTGAATGACCGTCTGAACAGCAGGTATTTTTTTCAGTGATTCAGCCACCTGCAGCTTCACATCGCCGGATTTCATATCCTTGGCTAAAGCCAATCGCTCGCCATCCAATATGTCACCCATTTTTTTGCCGCTGTCCTGAAAGATACGGCATCGTTCCTGCTGATCCAAAAAATGAGAAGAAGATACGGCACAGAGGCAGAGGACCGACCGATGGAACGTCTGTTGTATGTCAACGGTTTCAACGATTCCGCTGAACACGATCGGTCCGGTTTTATGCAAATCGAAAGACTGGACAATCGTAATGGGCTTTCCGACCTGCTGTAAGTAAAAACTCTCTTTACCGTCCGTCAGGTGAGCTGTCAGCGTCAAGCGGCTGTGCTGTCCCATCTCTT
The DNA here is from genome assembly GCF_036305205.1 of Megasphaera massiliensis. Lineage (NCBI taxonomy): Bacteria > Bacillati > Bacillota > Negativicutes > Veillonellales > Veillonellaceae > Megasphaera > Megasphaera massiliensis. The sequence goes on along the minus strand of NZ_JAXIXE010000050.1, from coordinate 17,760 downwards.
TTCTTACTGTACAAGTTTCAACGACCAGTCCGTCTTTGATTCCTTCAATCTGCATCTGTGCCGCCTCCTTTCTACCTAGAATGTTTCAATCGATTGTAACGAATTTTTTCTCTGCTTCAACACTAACTTGAAGTTTCCCGCATTCGATTCTCCCCAATCCTCCTCATAGCTAAGGATAAACATTTGCGGAAAGATATATGTCCTCAGTACAGTATCAGTTCCTTCTTGTGCATCCGTAAGTTCAACTTGTCGATAAATTCCATCAGCAGTAAAATCACGGCTCCAACGAGATACCTGGATTACAGCCTCTTTGCTGTCATCATCAACACTTCCGGAAATAGTCACCGTCGCTCCCACACTGTTCGATTTCTGAAAAACATGTTCTTCCTCTGTATCAAAAAGAACCTTAATACGAATATCCTGATCTAAAGAAATATCATTTTTACCACCTGTAATTTTTACTTTGCACGGCATGATTATCCACTCCTTTATTTATTCTGATCTGACGAATCATCGCTGATGATATCGATATTGTCTAATACTTCAGAGTCACCATTGAAGGTAATCTTCAATTGATTTGAATTGGGTTCACTCCAACCGACATCTTCGCCCTTTTTCAATACCAGATTGATTTTGGGATTTTCGGCAAACTGATCGGCTGCTAACTTCCATTTTGCTGCCATGTCCCGGATTAACTTAGCGTCAATCTCATCCCGCTTCTTTTTGAAGATGGGCACGGCTAAGGCATAAATGAAGTCTTCCATCAATACGCGATAAACGGGCTTGTATTTTTGATTTTCCATCTTCGCTAAAGTACGAGCCGTCAGGACATAGGTATTCTTCGTTTTTTCAGCCGTTTCATCGCCGCAGAAGGAGAAGCCGAACATGGAATCGGTAATGGCATTCAGTACCGACTGGCTCCAAGCCGTCACATTTTCCCGATTGAACTTAGTCGTCAAATGATCCTGCACAACTTTGTCTTCTAAGTCGAGGCGAACAAAATTCATATTATCTCGGTTAGTAATGATAAAATCCCCTAAACCGCGGTTCTTTAAGCATTGAAGCTGCTGACTGGCAACTAACAGGCCGGCTGCCGGATAGGCCGCATCGATATAAATGGCCGGTACGGTCAGTTTACTGCCTTCTGTATCTCCGGTTACCGAGATGTACCGTTCACGCATAAGCGTAAAGTTGGGATAGGCATAGACGGCATGGGGATAATTGATGCCTCTTGATTCAAACATGCGAGCCGTATCCTGAATATAGGAAGCTGTAATCTGTGAAAAAGTGTTTTCCGGCCCCTGATTCAAATTGAAGGTCGTCATGATATGGGCTTCATTCAAATCCTTCAGCAGTACCGCAGCGACATCTAAAGTCAAGTCATCGCCTGATTTAGTTTTCTTTTGTTCATCCGGCTGAATATTGATGGACTGGCTGAAGTCAAAGTCATCTTCCTTCGTCACCGGTGCTGATTCCGCCTTATCCTTTACAGACGGGAGAATACCAAACCAGCACTTATCATTGCCTAAATCACGGCCGATATAATTGATGTATTTTTTAAATTTAGCATTCAGGCGGCCGTCGACGAAATCAGCAGGCTTACAATTGGTTACGATCAAACCGCTTTCCAAGGTATCCGTTTCACTGCCTGTCGCCGTCGCATGATCAAAAAAGACCATGACACCCATGAGTTTTTCAATGATCTTCGACAGTTCTTTGATGAATTCATTCTTCGCGTCTGAATAAACGTCTTCATATTGCTTCTTCTGCGTTTCCAGTACACTGATAGCCTGCTGCACTTCATCAGCCTTTAAATGTTGCAAGGGGTTGTTTACGGCAGTCGGCGAGTACGCAGCCAACACTAAGTCCTTGATAAAGGGATTTTCATCCTGCCCCGGATGATATTCTCGATAGTCTGCTTCAATCATCTGATAAATATCTTCGCCCACATTATGCTGTGATGATGCTAAAGGTAAAACTTCAGTAGTGTCCGATGAGGATGCCGGCAGAAACTGCATCCCCCCTTGCGTATCAAAAGTCCAATGGCCGCTGGTCAACTTTGGAACTGCCTCTTCTTGAAGCTGTCCGTCCGTACTCGTGCCGGCCTGCAAAACATCTAATTTTTTCGTCACGTCATCAATAGCCAACGGCAGTAAGGCAATCACGGACTGACTGTACTTTTCAGTGATTTCTTTTCGATAGGAGTACATTTTATCCCAATATTCCCTGGGATTTTCGCCATTATCCCGGGCTTCATGAAATTTCTCAGTCACATATTGAAAATTTTTCCGCAGTCGGGCTGCCTCTTTTACTTCTCGATCAGGCGACAGCATATTCAAAAGATCTTTGTCATCGAATTCATAATTCGACTGACCGCTTTGCCCCTTTTGTTTATACATGTTGGCCAGCATCTGATAATACGTATTGTCGATGACATTTTTAGGAACACCTCCATATTGACGGGCCTTCACTTCATCCGTTGTATAAACGAATTTTCCATTGATGCACGTTTCATAAATGGTAGGCGCAAATTTATTCAAAAACTCCTTAAAACTGGTCACCTGCAGCTGCTCTTTGACTTCTAATGCAAAGTCCGCCGTCTCTACTTTTTCTTCTTCCGTCGTATCCAGCATCGTATTTAATGACGGTGCCTTGTCATTGAATTGTTCGAATAAAATTGCCTGCGATGTCGATTTAATGATATCAGCCATACTATCAATCCTCCATTGTCTCAAAAAGCAAATTCGTAAACTGCGCTTTTTCCAGCTTTTCCTTCAATTCCTGCGTTATAATGATATCGCGGTTAATGACCTCCTCTATGCAAAATATTCGGTAATTTCCCACCTTGGCGGGATTGATGACGATTTTTTCAGCCCGCTTCAAGGGTGCATCTGAATCGCGGAACTGACTTGCTTCATAATTAAGGCATCGGATGCGCGGTGGCAGAGCCAGCCAGTATCGTTTGCGGACTCCGATGATCTCGTCATTCAAGTAAATCGGTTTGTAGAATAAATTATCGACACCGCTGTCAGAAAAAAATCGGTATAAAGCGTCTGAAACCAGCGGAATCTGTTCATAGTATAAAAAATCCGGAAAGTCCAGGCCGCCCTCGTCCAAAGGAACTTCGAGCTTCTCGTGATTCAAAAATTGAAACTCCGAGCGGGCACAGCCTCGTTCAAGCTGCTGATACAATTTATGGACAGGCCGGGCATATTCCTCGGCTGCCGTATCTCCATAGAGGCGATAAAAAGAATATCCATCAGCCATATCGTTCCCTCCATTCTTTCAATCGCCGGCGAACCATCGTGACCGGAGACATATAGTGCTCGAATTGGCAGTCCCGGAACCAAGCCAACAATTCTGCCTGTCGCTTTTCCAACCTCAACAGGTCTTCATTGCTGTGATCCTGCTCCGAAGGTTCACAATATATCCTTTTGATAAAATCCGGCTGGAAGGGCAGCCCTTCTGCCTGATCCATATCGATACATAAGAAGTGACCGATATTGTCACAAAATTCAATGCACTGCCGCTGCTTTTCCCGATATGCCGGACGGTCCGAGACCGGCAGCGGTAGGTCAAATACATAGGGCGACTGATTCTTTTCGATGGGCTTTAAAATCAGGAATCCGTCATCAGCCTTGAGATCCCGCAGGATCCGATAGCGATACAATCGGATGCCCTTAGGGGTTCGACGGACAATGATGCATTTTTCCGTCTTGGGTAGGGTAAAGGTATAGCGATAGGCTTCTTTCGATACGTAATAAGGATAACTGCTGCTCGGCTTTTCCGTAAAATCCCCGAGTTTTCGGCGAATTCGCCGTGAAATCCGATGCATACCCTTATTAAACTTGGCGGCCAAAGCCTTCTGCTTCGTTTCATCCTGACTGTACCAGCAAGGATGCTGCCTCAACCAGATTTTAAAGTCCGCCATGTCTTGTCGAAGCAAGTCCGCATAAGACTGAATGTCCGCCGCTGACTGACCCGTCTGCTTTTGAATCCGCTGGCGAATGAGTTCCAGTTCTTCTGCCGGCAGGGTATATTGATGGCCGCCGAGATGCCACTGCAGTCGGGCCCTTCCCATGGCATCATAGGCACTGATCGGCCGTTCGGCCTTCGTTTCATCTCCATAGCCCTGGCCCTTTGATATCAGGAAGATGCAGTTTTCAGCATTGTTGATATCATAGTGGAGAAAGTCTGCCAAGCGTACGATTTCCGGTTCCTGTTTAAAAACCTGGCCTCCGGAAATAATATGGTGAGCGGCATAAGACCAGTAAGTCGTTCCATATTCCTCCTTCAACGCGGTATAATGGGCGTCGATGTCATCGCGCTGAAACCGGGCTTCTTCATAGTTAACCCCTAGCTGGAAGGAATCGTTCAATACCGTCACCTCGTCGTCAGAGCGGGACAGATGATCCTGATAATAAGGGCAGGCTTCCCGTTTATCGGCGGCGCAGTCGCCGGAGCAAAGCATATTTTCTAAGACAGCCACTGCCTGTTTCTCCCGTGCACGGTCTTCGAGAATGCTTTCCACCAAAGATGCCGCAGCAGCCGTCATAACGGCCGCAGTCTGTACGACTTGACTCGGTGCCGATTTCGGAATTCCGTCTGCCCCTCCGGGGGTATCTTCGGGCGGGGTTTCCTTCGATGCCTCCGGTCGTTTATTCTTATCCGAAGTGCCTTTAACCTCTTCCCAAGAAAAATCATTCTTTTCAGCTGTGTTCACCGACGAAACGCCGGTACCGGTGACGACCTTACTTGCCGATTTGAAAACAGAAATCGTACCGCCGACGGAACACTGAGTTTTCGATACCGTCGTCAATAAGGCTTTGCCTTCCACAGAGCAGGTTTGAGAAGGCAGCATCCACGCCGAAATCTGACAAATACAAGGCTGAGGAACGCCATTTGCCGCGGCCGTTTTAATCTGGCAAATTCCCGTCGGTTGAGGGCGGGCATCGACGGTCAGCAGCGTTCCTCCCACCAAAAGGCGGGCTTTACCGCTGCAGCTACAGAGAAAAGGTGTTACATTGGCAACACACCGAAAAAGGGTGGTCTTTTCAGGTAAAAACTCCATTCCTTCACCTCCTCAACCGGACAACGGTCGCTATTCCAAAGAAATCTCGACAGGGCCTGCCAAGTAGGTCCCGGCAGCCGCTTCTTCCAAGGATTTGGCAACGACGTAGGCCACGGTATTGGCATTCACCGGCCCGATATAGACATTGGCTTCCTTGTCGGGATGTTCCAAAATGACGTGGATCTGCTTGGCAATCGTCGCCGAAACGTTGCCGCCCATGGCCTCCGGCATTTTCGTGTATAACAAGTCAAAGTCATTGCTGGCATCAATGAAATAATGCCACGTATTGAATGGCGTATTTCGATTGATGATCGGATGGAAGCGCCGCTTCTTATTTCGGCCCACATAGAATTGGAAGGGCGTACGTTCTTCATCCTGCAAGAGGGTAACGACTTGAACGGTCCCGCTGTTCCGGCAAGATAACAGGCCGTAAGCGACACCGGTCTTGCCCGTCGGACGTACCAGTTCTTCCGGTTTTAATTCCGGATGTTCTTTCCAGATAGCTTCTTGTCGTTCCACCGCTTCCTCCGTGCCTAGGGCCGGGTAAATCGTAAATTCCGGAATCTTCCCGTATTTATCGGCGCCCAGCCACTGCATGACAAGAGAGGTCTCTGACGCGCTCATTGACGAGGCTCTCTTTGCTTTTTTCTGCGCAGCACTCCGTTCTTGTGCCTTAAAATAATAATCAATCATTCTCTCTTTAAGATAGGCTGTCAGCGTCTCAGGGGTTTCCCAAGGGATGATATATATTAAAATTTCTATCAGTCTTTCGGGGTTTTCTTTGACCTCTTTAGTAAGCAGGCTATTAGAAGTCATCTTCTGTAACTGAACGGAAAGCTGCTTCCGAAAATTGTCAGGACTTTTTTCAACGAATTCCGCCCCCATTATTTCCTCAAATATATCCTCAATTTCTTGCTCAAGAACATCTTCATCCATTTTCTTAATCATGTCCCAAAGCATTTCATCAGATATTTCAGGGGAAGTCTCGTCGGGAGCGACCTCATCCTCAGGAATCGCTTTCCTTTCCAGCCCCAGTACCTGACCGAACAACCGCTTAACTCGTTCCGATTTTGAAGAATTGCCGCCTAAGAAGATGGCAATGGCCGGAACCTCATCCAAGGACTCGATACCGTTTTCACCGCTATACTGTTCGAAGGATTCCTTCATAGCCATGAAGAAATTTTTGATGCCTTTCAAGATACGGTCCTGAATGATTTGTTCTAAATCTAAAGGCTGCCCATCTTGACCATCAAGGCGCAGAATAAAATCGGCATTCATCTGTCCATCTTCACTAAAGGCATGGAAGGAAACAGTGCCCTCTTCCTGCATCTTTTGAGCTTTTTCACCGCGGGGATTTTCCCATAAGGGGCGCAGAGCTTCCATCAAATTATGCATATTAGCATGAGCTTCCTGCGAATCTTTGATAAAGGCCTCGCTCCCTTGGAAGTCTGATTTATCGGCAGACCAAGTAAAGGGAATGCGCGATTCGAGCAGTTTTTTCTTATTATGAACGAAGACTTCAAAGGCCAAGAGGCTTAAGATATTTTCACCGCCTAGCGTCCGATCGCCATTTTCTCCAAAATGAACTAATTTGTAGTCATAGCGCTCGCTGTCGGCTTCTTGATAAAAGCCGTAATCAAAGTCCGTCGTCCCGCCGCCAAAGTCAAAGACGGCATAGTAAATCTTTTCATCACCGCTGGGATCAAAACCGTATTCCTGAAGCACCGTAATGGCATAGGCCGCCGGTTCAGAAGCACCGACTTCTACGGAGAAGCGCTTCATGGCTTCAGAATTCGACAAAATAGCCGTCGGCAAAGACTTCTTCAACCCCACTTCAAAACTGTGCAGCATTTTTTCACGAATCTCTTTTTCATACGTGACCGGGAAGGACATGATATAGTGCATAAACAGATGCTTTTCAGAAATCATGTTGTTGATATATAGGCCTAAATAGTAGGCATAATAAGCCAATGGATCGGCCTCTTCGTCTCCATCCAAATCTTGATAGGGAGGTAAATCCTTGTCGAATCTTTTTTTGTCCCGCAAAACCAAGGGCTTTCCGTTGCCGCACCACTGTTTTAAGTTAGTCAAGAAAGAATAATAGAGTCCTTCAGAATTATTATTCATATTTTGAAAAGCAGTATGGGACACGGTCATATCATTCCAGCTCGTATACGGCCGGCCATCTCTAGCATTATAAGCCTTTATAAAGGACTGCAGATCTATAAACTGAATAACCGTCGGATTTTCATAGTTATTCAAGTCGACGCCCCCACGATAACTGCCGTTGCCCACTTGTAAGGGCAATCGCTGTAACTGTTCATTTTCATAGACGACGACGGTGCTCTTAGTTCCAAAATCAATGGCTACAATGCCCTGGTTGATATCTTCTTCCGGATTACGGGCAACCCAGCGCTCCGGCAGCGTCACCTTGACGCCGTCTTTATGAAAATCATCCCAATCCCACAAATCCCAATGCCCGCGCTTAGGATCGGTCAACAATTTTTCATCGTATTTATCGAGCATGGCCCTCTGGTAGTCACACTGAAGCAATTGATTTTTTAACTCCCCTGCAGCGATTGTTGCAACTTTGATGCGCTCCTGCTCCCCATAGCGCATAATAATATTTTTCAAATCAGCCGCCTCAGGATGACCATTTAATATGTTCAAACATTTAGCTTCATCCAAGGCTAATTCTTTACCATATCCAACCGATTTAACCATCTTATACTTGCCTAAAACTTTTAGCGTATTGTAAAGAATTTCATCTTCCTGCGTAGAGAACAAGTCCTGTGGAGAAAATTGATTTTCCAAAAACAAGCAGACTGTATGGGCCGGCAAAAGAGACAGACTATCGCGCCCATTTAACCGGCATAAGGGAAGAAAAGTATATCGGACTGGATTGACTTCATTCCCAAAAATTCCTATAGCCCGGACACTAATCACGATTTTTCGAATTTGATCATGAACAGAAGAATAAAGATGTTGATCATCCATATATCTGACTTCCTCATAAATAGCTCCTGTTTTATCACAAAAAGAACCGTCTGGTAATTTACCCAATCCCGTTTTCTGTCCCTTAAAGATACGTTCCGCTTCTTCAAGAGAAATCATTTCTCCATCATGACCATCAAATCGGTATCTAAAGCCTTTTTGGGGGTCAAGTTGTTGATCAATGGCTTTGAAATCAGTCTTATCAATTCGCGGAATAAGGCCCACGACAGACGGAACATAGACACTCTTGCCCAAAGAAATCCACGTGTTTTCACTTTCCATCTTTTCCTTAAAAATCTGAATGATTTTTTTAGATTCTTCGCTCAGTCTCTTATTGGCAAGGGCAACCATTTTTTTAAAATCCGGTTCCGCCCCTTGTTTCTTAACTAATTTTTCATTGCTGTCTACCAACAACTCCGTCAATAATTTTGTCATCGTCGTCCTCCTACTCCCGGCTACTGATTCCGATATCTCGTTGCTCTATGATACTCGGTCGGATAACTTTCTCGCTATCTTTCAAACGATAGCCTTCCAATAAAACAAGGCTCACCGGCCCAAGTTGTGAAGGACTCGCAGCACTGCGCCTCATTACCTTACTGTCAAAGTCGGTTCCCACGACGGTATGCAGCCGTTCATAGTCTGTTTGGACGAAGAAAAACTCAAAGAGATCCTTTAAGATAAAAAATTCATCGGTCTTATCTCGTCCGTTTTGAATCGCATTGGCCAACACATCATAGAGGCTGTTCACATGAACCATACCGGCCGCATAAAAGGATAAGGCCGTACCACCTGTTCCAAAGACACCTTCCAACGTTTTTCTTAAACTTTCCGAAAGGGAGCTGTATTTCTGATATTGAGCCTCTAATTCACGATAAGGAGCACTCACCCGCTCCGCTTCCTGCCATTTTTTCACAACCTGTCGATAATCCTGTTCACAATTGATCAATTGTTGCTGCACATTCTGCAGAACTTGGTTCTGTTTTTCACAGTCTTCCTGCAATTCGTCAAGTTTACGCTTTAAGGTTCTCACTTCTGATTGTCTATCCTGACACAGAGCTTCCAGACGTCGGCATTCTCCTTCCAGATTCCGGCAGTTTGACTGTCCTTGCAGATAAGCTTCTTCTAACTCCTGATAGTCATTCTTCAGTTTTTGGTGGATTTCCATCGTTTTCTCATACTCTGCTTTTAATTCTTCGTACGCCTCTTTTGAAACCGCCGGTTCTCCATCGACGAGCAGCGCTTTCAGTTCAACCGAATGGTCGCGAAGGTAAGTTTCGATACGTTCATCCATCATTTCGTTAAAAAAGGACAAATAAAGCTCCATATATTTCTGTTTCTTCATCGATTCATCACCTGTATCTGTTTTCCGTTCTCTTTCTTACTATCATACCAAATTGTAAAGACAGATTATGTCATTGCGAAAAATTTACACAAAAAAAAGACAGCACGAATGAATCGAACTGTCCATAGCATGGCGCATATATCGACGGTAAAGACAGAGTACCCCTTTCACATCTTCCGTTTCTCAACATTGTAGAAAAAGTCATCCCTGTCACCACCCAGTAATATTTTCACCACATACCGAATATATTTGCTGGTTTTATTATAACAATTTTTCAAACAACTTGTCATCTACAATATGCGTTTCTGTAAAACATATTTGAAAGGGAATATTATTACAAGCTATAACCAAAAGCAATGACACACCCGGACCTGGCAAATGTATTGATGGCAGAGACTCCGTGAAGTGGCCTGTATAAGTATCACCGATCCCACCACTAAGCCGTTTTTATTCTCACAAAGTCATCTTTCCGTAAATTCCATTTCATGATGCAACAATTTCAAAATGCAAGGTTTTCAAAAAAAACAAAAAACGATTCATGCATGTGGAATATCGCTGCAAACTGTGCCGGATACATAAAGTGAAACTGTATCCATATATTCATTACAAAAAATATAGTCTCGCCTTACCTTTCATGTGTTCCCATACCGCGGCGGTTTTCTACGACTTTATTTATCGTAAACGTCCTGATATGCCACGCCTTCTCCACAAGCTTCTTCAAAAAAAGGTTATCACTCCCTGCCTTGAAAGTCGTTATTTTTCGTTTTTCGTCGGCTGATGTTCCCCTTCCCCGGTATCGTTTGCCGTTTCGCCTTGTACGGTCTGCCAGACTTGAGCGATGAATTTGCTCGTCGCCGGCGATATTTCTTGGATGTCGGGAACGGCAATGCCTAAGGAGATATGCTGGCCCGGTTCGAAAGGCCGCAGGACGACGCGACCATTCCAGCGTTTGGTCGTCAGGCGATTATTCAGACTGATGCCCAGGCCTTCTTCGACCATGCAGTAGGCCGTATAGGGATCACTCGTCGTAAAGCGGATGTCCGGTTCGAGGAAGTTCGCCGCTAAAAAGCGGTCGATATCGGTATCACGATTCGGAAGGGGGATGACGAAGGGGGCGTCATCGAGGTGGGCTAAGGTAATGGATTCTTCCTCCGTCCAGGGATGATCCGGCGGCAGCCAGACGACGAGTTCGTCTTCATATAAGGGAATCCAGTCATAGGTCACGCCGCTGCCAAATTTTGCTGACAGGCAGCAATCGATGGTCTTTTCATCGAGCCACTGAGCCAGTTCCTTATTGGTCCCCTCCATGAGATGGACCGATACGTTGGGGTAGAGTTCCTGAAACTTACTGAGGATTTTCGGCATCCAGGCGGCAGCAATGCTGTAGTAGCAGCCGACGTTGAGGACGCCGGCCAAGACGCCTTGAATGGCAGCGCCGAGGTCGACAGCCTTTTGGGAAGCCCGAACGACATCTTGAAAGACGGGCATCATCTGACGGCCGTTAGCGGATGGCTGAACGCCTTGATTGTTCCGCACTAAGAGGGGAAAGCCGATTTCTTCTTCCAAAGATCGAATCATACGGGTTATGCCCGACTGCGTATAGCCGAGTTCTTTAGCAGCAGCGGTTAAACTACCGTGTTGAATGGCCAGGAGCAAGGCCTGGCATTTGATACTGTCCATTTTGTTCACCCATTTCGTCATGACGAATATGATAAATTACAACTTGTGTCATACCTTATTGTACCGTATAATGAGGCCATCCGTAAAGAACAATTATCCACAGGAGGATTATTATGAATACCTTATTGCCCTTTGCTTCCGACTATATGGAAGGCGCCTATCCGGCCATTTTAGAAAGACTGACTGCCATCAATACGATTCCCCAGGACGGCTACGGGACCGACGGCATCAGTGAAGAAGCCCGCAAAAAAATTCTCGAGGCCTGCCACTGCCCGGACGGCGAAGTCCACTTTTTAAGCGGCGGCACTCAGACTAATGCCGTCGTCATCGATGCCATCCTGCGCCGCTATGAAGGCGTCATCGCCGCCTCGACAGGCCACGTCAGCATTCACGAAGCCGGCGCCATCGAATATACGGGACACAAAGTCATCGAACTCCCCCAACACCAGGGAAAACTTTCCGCATCCGATGTAGCCCGCTTCATGGAAAATTTCGAAGCCGACGCCTCCAAGGATCACTTGGTACAGCCCGGCATGGTCTATATTTCCCAGCCCACGGAATACGGCACGCTGTACACGAAAAAAGAACTGGCAGAGCTTTCTGAAGTCTGCAAAAAATATGACCTCGCCCTCTACGCCGACGGCGCCCGCCTGGCCTATGCCCTGGCCACACCGGAAAACGACGTCACCTTAGCCGATTTAGCGACGTACTGCACGGCTTTTTATATTGGCGGAACGAAATGCGGTGCCCTCATCGGCGAAGCCGTCGTCCTTCCCAAAAAGGGCCTCATCCCTCATTTCTTCACCATCATCAAACAACACGGCGCCCTCTTGGCAAAAGGCTGGCTCATAGGCACCCAGTTCGATGTCTTATTTAGCGACAATTGCTATGAAAAAATCGGAAAGACAGCCATTGAACACGCTGACGCCATCCGCAAGGCCTTGAAAGACACCGGCTTCAACCTCTACTTCCCGACGGCAACCAATCAGATTTTCGTCATCATGGATAATCAGAAATTAGCCGCCCTCAATAAAAAAGTCGCCTACAGTATGTGGGAAGCCTATGATGCCGATCACACTGTCATCCGCCTGGCAACCAGTTGGGCCACTACGAAAGAAGATACAGACAGCCTCATCGAATGCCTGAAAGAACTTTAAAATCCGGGTAACACACAAACAAGCCGAGCTCCGTATATGCTGTGGAGCTCGGCTTGTCTCGTTATGATTTTAAATGAATACCAAATCCAAGACCCTTCCGACTTGATCCGAATAGCGTAAATTTGTCTTGCAGTAGATGGCAAAATGCTCACAATTATTCGATGGCAGCGAATAGCCTCCCAGGGTCTGACTTTCAGCACAAGCATATGCCCGCTGTACCGTTTCTTCCGGAGTATAAATATGATAATTTTGCCATTCGAGTCCTTGCCATACGGCATCGACAATAGAGGCATTTTTTTCCTTGGCACGAATCAGCAGCTTAAATTCTTCAATATCAGCGGGAAAATGACGCACAAAAAAATCCTTGTCCCCATCTAAGAAATCTTCCATCGTCGTTTCATGGATACGTGTTTTCCTAAGGATTATTCCCGAAGCCGGAGCAAAATGAACGACTTTTCCGTTGCCGGTATAGACCCCATAATGGCAATAAGAAGGAACGAAATACCTCTTCCGATGAACATAAATAACGGATCCCAGGGCAGGCAATCCTCTCATAATCCATCATCCCTTCCTTTGATATTTCTTTATATTTCGAAGGCAGCCGATATAGGAAACTGCCGGAATGGTAACCCGATACGCTGGGCCGGCAATATCAACAATCGTCCAGCCAGCCGTCAGTGCCCAACCGATAGGACCCGCAAGAACAGCCGCTGCCCGTCCCAAGGTCAGGCTGGCAGCAGAAGACTTAAAAGCGCTGGTAACCAGAGGCTTAGCAAAAGCTGCTGCCGCAAAGGAAAGGCCTTGATTTAAAGTTTGCCGCGCCACTGCATTGGCAACAATAAGAGACATCTGGTACGATGCCAAAGTACTGTCTCGCAATAAATTAAAAAACAAATTGGATCCTACCGCCTTTAAGATAGTATGATTATTTTTACCGTTATATCCCCAAGTTTCAAGGAACGCCATTTGTGTATCTTCCGATAATGATTTCCAAGTTTCCCCCATAAGATGAGCGCACATTTTGTCTTCTATCTCTTCAGCTGAATCTAACGAATTATAAGAGACTCCTAACTTTTTACAGGCGTCTTGAGCAACGGTGTGATAATCTTCCCGGAACCAGAAGGTATTGCTGCCAAAATCAAGAACTTCTTGAGCTAGAAGATCGACGTATTGGCGGTAATCAGCGCCATATTTCTTGTATTCCTCACTGCCTCTAATCGATTCAGTCAAGGACCCCTCCTCTATCAAAATTTTAAATAAGAGCTCCAATTCCTCATTCGAACACCGCACAAGAAATGCTAAGTCTTTATCCATAACCCGACGCCTCCCATCAATCCACGACACATCACATCATTCTACCAATAGAATACCATCTGACAAAGACAGATGTTGTCACTTCTAAAAATCTTATTCTATTAACACGATACTATCGTACTTTTATAGTAGAAATATCGTCTTAAACATAATGAAAGGAGCGCTTCTGCTAACCACATGAACAAAACTAAAATTCCAGATTAAAATTCGCTGGCTCATGAAGCCATACGTTACATAGAATATAATTTTCGCCATCTAATTTAAAAGTAAATTCCGTAAAATATCCTTATTTCATTATATTTTTATATATATTTTATGTCAATGATGGTGAAGCAGTCTTTATTTTGCACAGATTTCCGAACCGACGCTTTTTGTATTGAAAATACCCAATTACTTCTTTCCAAGAAACAGCCTCGAAGAGGCCTTGTTCTCACGTCTTCTGCTATCCTCCTGCCATTCACAATACCTGTTAAAGAATACATCGTCCCAACAAAAAAAGAGCCCCGGGCAAAATACGTTTCTACTCGCAGTTTACCGGAGCTCTTTAATCGATGTTCAATTAAGCGATATGATATTTCTTTTCTAAGCGGTCTAAGAGATCCAGATAGCCTTTTACGAAGGCCGGGTCTTCTTCTTTTTCAAAGTCTTTGACCGTCTTGTCGATTTTTTCTTTGATATTTTCAGGCAGGCTGCGGTCAGCTAAGGGATAGACGACGTTGTTTTCTTTTTCAACATGCATCTGCAGACGGTTGGCATAGGCCATGGCTTCTGCCAAAATCTGAAGTTTGTGTTCCGTTTTCGGTTCTTCGTCGTAGAGTTTCAAGGCTTCTTCGAGGGCACGCACGTGAGCGCGGACGAGGTCGTGTTCGACGAGCATGCCGTGTTTGATGATGATCGATGCGACTTCTTCCAGGTTATCGACCATTTCGGGGAAGAGGACTTCTTCTTCCCGACGATGGTGGTGGTTGTCGGCATAGTTGCGGATAAAGTCGATGATATCAGCAAATTCTTTCTGATCGACTTCGCCGCCTTCTAAGATAGCGCAGCAAGCGGCCTGAATGATTTTAAGCATACGGGAAATATTGGCGTGCTGTTCGACCATGACTTCCGTGCAGTACATCATAATGCATTCCCTCTCTTTCTTGTTAAGCAGATTTCTTTACGATTTCATACTGGCCTTCAGCCGGACTTTCTAAGGCATAGTCCGTAGCCGACAAGAGTCCGTCGACCAAGGCCTGACGCAGGGCATAGTAGCGGTCGCCGTGACCCTGCCAAAATTCACTATGAAGATCCATCGTCCGGTCCCAGGCAATGCGGGCGTCGTCGCTTTCACGGACGCGGTTGACCTGATCGCAGGGCATGCCGTCGAGGAGAAGATCATCGAGGCGATGGAAGGCTTCCGGTGCCGTTGCGGCCTGAAGGCCCTGTTTGGCGCCAAAGTTGTGAGCAGCCTCTTTCAAGGCGTCGAATTTTTCGCCATCGTCACCGGCTGCATCGAGGACCAATGCGGCATAACGGCCTTCGGCATCGTGGATACGAGACTGAAGCCAGCCGTGGATATTGGCTTCGTCGATGACTTCATCGAGTTTGCGGCGGTCGGTGCTGACGTACTGGTCAGCCTTATCGCTCCAGCCCTTGGCCGTAACGTAGGCGACGAGTTCGTCGATCAAATTTTCCTGAAACTGGATTTTATTGTATAACCAAAAGTGAATCGGTCCTAAGAATGCGCTCATCGTCTATTCCTCCTCTTATTCAGCGGTCAAAGCGGCGTTAACAGCACCGGCAACGGCTTCCGGATCGAGGCCGTGCACGAAGCAGGCATTAGCCAGGCTTTCCTGCTGAGAAGACGGGCAGCCTAAGCAGTGCATGCCCTGAGCCACGAGAGTATCAACAACCTGCGGGTACTGACGAATGATATCGCCCATAATCATATCTGTCGTAATTTTTGCCATAGTAATTACCTCCTAATATATCTCAATCTATCTCTATGTCAGAGAAGCATTTCTCAACTTCTGAACGTAGTATACCATGAAGGCCAAGAGATAATCCGTTGTTATTCCAACGCGTAGAAAAATTTTCCAAATAAATCGGTTACAGGTGATTTCTAATCAACAACTTCGCCCGTTTCAGCGGGATTTGTTGCTTTTTACGTGACATCATAGTAAAGTTAGAGACAAGAAATGACTCGAAAGGAGTTTCGCTATGAATCCCCTCTTTATGAAAATTGATTCCTTGAAAAATACACTTCACAAACTGCGTCCCTTGAGCAAGGTAGAATTGCAGCGGCTGAGAGAAGAATTTATCATTGAAACGACGTATAATTCCAACGCCATCGAAGGCAATACACTGACTCTCCGCGAAACGGCCTTGATTTTGCAGGAAGGCATTACCATCGCTGAAAAACCGCTGCGTGAACATCTCGACGTCATCGGTTTCAAAGACGCCTTTCACTATATTATCGAACTGGCCTCCCAGAACACGCCTCTTACCGAAGAAATGATTAAAACAATTCATTCCCTGGTTTTAATGAACGACAGAGAAAATCGCGGCAAGTACCGAAACGTCCCGGTCCGCATCGTAGGGGCACTCCATACGCCGCCCCAGCCGTATCGAATAGAACCGGCCATCCATCAACTGCTCCGACAATATGCCCTCTGGAAAGAAGAAAAGTATATACTGGAGGCCATAGCCCTGCTCCATCTCGAATTCGAGTCCATTCATCCTTTTATCGATGGCAACGGACGAACGGGCCGGCTGCTGCTCAATCTTGAACTCATAAAAGCCGGTCTCCTCCCCGTCGATATCAAGTTCACGGACCGCCGCAAGTACTACGACTGCTTCGACGCCTACCATGCAGAACACCACAATCCTGAACAGATGGCGTCCCTCATCGCAGCTTACGAACAAGAAGAATTAGAACGATACATCGCCATCGTCACCCCCTAAAGGTCGCTTATTCCCTCTTTTTCTACAACGCACGACAACCATATTTGAAATTCTGTCTTTATTTTGCAAGCAGTCTCTCCCTTCCATTCTTTATATTATGATATAATAGGTATACATTACTCGAATATCTATTATATTGAAAGGAGTGTGACGTAATGCGATACTTGTCAAAACTGATGATGGCCTTGTTCTTTGCCGTCAGCCTCTTTTTCGTCCCTCTTACGGGCCAGGCACTCTATTTCCCGCCCACCCTTTATGATAACGACCAAATCGTTCTCGTATATGGCCATATGGGGCATGGAACCTATGTCGACAAGACGTCCGTCGTCGTCGAATACTACAATCCTCCCTACTATAAGTTGGCGGCCAATATTCTGACCTATAATGCCGAAAAAGGATATCTCGCCGGCACAAGAACCCAGCATTACAGCTACAACATCGAGACCGGCGCCATCTACAGCGGTGACTACGGCCCCTTGTACGACCGTTCCACCAATCCCATGGCAAAACAACGGCCCGTAGACGTAGCCAAAACCGTCTGGGAAGCCGCTTATCACATGCCTTGGAAATGGTAAAAATCCCCCACTAGAATCAAAACGTAGGGTCGGAACCACCTTGTCTCCCCTTTGTACTGGCCATTACAAAAAAGCAGCGACGCCAAGCCATCATCGCCGCGATAAAACCGAACGCCTTACATAAGAACGATAGAAAAAGCTTCTCCCTCCATGTAAAAACACCATGGAGAGAGAAGCTTTTCTGTTACACAAGATAAAAAACCGATGCTAAAAACTTACACACTAGAATTTCCAAGAAATACCGCCGTTGAATTCCCAGTTGTTGCTGTAGGAGCCGCTGAATTTGCGTTCAAATTCAAACCATACGCTGCTGGCCGGGCTCAATTCTGCCGTTAGGCCGGCACCTAAGTCGTACCAGGTGTCCTTACCGTCGCGGTTGTAATCGATTCGTTCCAAGCCATTGGCTGAGGTCAGCATGATGCCGCCGTCACCGGAGAATTCATGGAGGATGTCGCCTTTTACGTACCAGCTCGTCTTATCATTCATCTTCTGTCCCAACCGGAAGCCCAGGCGGCCGATGAAGCTATTGACGCTGTCTAAGTCGTGGTTGATGCCGTCGCTGCTGGTGTAGGACTTGCTGTTCATGTGCGTATACTGCAGCTGGGCCTGGGGTTCAAAGTACCAGCCGTCTTCCAGATCGTAGGTTTTGCCCGTTTCGACGCTGGCCTGTTGGTACCAGGT